>JAEDDO010000263.1 GCA_016298055.1 Frisingicoccus sp. | reverse complement strand
TTGGCTTTCTCAACCTTTTCCATCAATCCATCATAATCAATCGGTATCAGCTCATCCTTTTCCTTAATACTCCCTTTCGCTCCGTTATGGTCTGGAGCGGATTTCAAATCATCTATGATGTCTGTCAGTGCCTCCCTAATTGTCACATCCGGATTGTCATAAACTCCACCGTCAATCTCCTTATAATCAGCTCCCATAATGGAATAATCATAGCCTCCATCCACCTCTTGGATACTGATATAGCGGTCTGCAATCTGAAAGGCAAGTTCGGTTTCTTCCCCAATCTCCAAGGACTTTTTCATATCTGCAAGCACCTGTTCCTTTTCATCACCAAGGTCAATGATTTCATCCCCATCTTCCAACGTGTTGTCCGAAGTTTCCTTCTCCTGTTTCTCCAGCTCTGACTTATGGACATCCTGTCCAGAGGTGTCAATCTCCGCTTCCTGCTCTTTTACTCCCTCCAATGTCTGAATAAAATCAGGAAGTCCGGTAAATCCAAAAGAATCCACAAAATGGGCACTGTTTTCCCCATTCTGATGTAGGACCACAATATCACTGACAGACAGTGAATGCCCTCTGTAATCTTCCGGGTGGTCTATATTGAATTTCTCATAGATTGCTTCCAGCGTTTCGCCCTCTGTCTGCTTTTGCAGTTCAGACAGCTCTCCTACATAAATCAGTTCATAATTATCCGGCTTGATAGCATCAAAATTGTCCTTCGTAATACCCATACGCTTTAAAGACTCTGTACCCTCAAACCGCAGATGATCCAGTTCCGGATTATGCTTCAACTGATAAATACCATACTTGTCAGAGCTGCTATACAAAAGCTGTGCTTCTTTATTTATTTCATTGTCCGAAAGTTCAGCCTGCATGGAACGAAGTTTTCTTTCATTTTCCCAATCACCTTTTTCAATGCCAAAAATTCCTTCATGCTCCGTAATCTGTTTTCTATCTTCTACCGTGGTTTCCGAACCGTCATTGTGTAACAGATACACAGGCAAGTCATGGTCAAACAATTCCAATGCTTTCTCCTGCGTCAATGGCAGCATTTTATTCCATGTATAACCGTACTCCCGCATTTCAGACAGACCAATTATCGGGTCTGGAAGTGCATCAATCTCTGCCTGTGCATCTATGATAGTCAGACCCACATCTTGCTGTGAATATTCAAGCTGATATGCCAGCTTTTCTGCAAGCTCCCTTGTCTTGTCCATATCATCAAGCTTATAAGCATAATTTACAATCAAGTTACGCTCATCTGATGTAAATATGGTTTTCTCCGCTTCCAATTGATGGATAAGCTGCTCTGCCTGCTCCATAACCGAAAGATTACTGTCAATCTGTTCTGCTATTTTTGCTTTCACATCAATAATCTCATCTGTATCAAGATTGTAACGAACATCAAGATGATATTCCTCAAATTCTCTTGATTTCTCATTGCCAAGCTCTGTAGTCCATGCACCTTTACTTTCCAAGTATGCCTGTATACTGAGTTTATCATCCTCACTCATGTTAGTAAGAGCAGCCACAAGCTCCTGCGTATCCATTCCACGGACATTGACAAGGCTGAACTCCGTCAAATCCTCATTCTGTATCAGCAGGATACACTCTTTACTCTGTTCCTTCTCTATGGCACGATTTAGCTGCAATTCCTGTAACGCTCCTTCAATTCCTGTAATAAGCTCAGATGCCGTCTTTCGTATGGTGTCCAGGGAAGATTTCAGTTCCTTCATATCCTTACCACTGCTCCACCCTGCAATATAACCAAAAGAATAATCCGAGGTTTCTATGCCAAAATGCTGGCATACAGTATAGGCAACGCTTTCTGCTTCTACTTCTTTTGTATTTCTATCCTTTGCAGGTGCCTCCATCAAATCATCCCGATTGATTTCCTTATTGTGAAGCATGGAATGAGCTACTTCATGCACCATTGTCTTTAATGTCTGGCTCTCACTCATATTCTCCTGCACCGCAATCCGCTTTTCCTCTGTATGGAAATATCCTTTGGAATCGCCGGGAATATCCTCAAAGCCAATAGGAACCGGGGCAACATTCATAAGTGCCTGCACAAAGTCCTCATATCCCTCCACTGTTGATAAAAGCTCCTGTGCTTCCAGTTCCGGAATTGGCTTTCCATCTGTCTGTGATACATC
>JAEDDO010000262.1 GCA_016298055.1 Frisingicoccus sp. | reverse complement strand
CACGGCTGCTGCTGCCCGACACTTTGACCTTAAAGCCCAGTGTTCTGAAAAATGTCTTCCAGAAAGGAAGTGTCTCCCAAAATGAAAGAACTTTAGGAATTCCGATGACAATATCTTTTTCCTCAGCAACCGGTTTAAACGGATAGTCCTTTATCAAAAGGGCTTCTCTCACTTTAAACATATCCGGAACCGGATCAGCAGTTCTTTTTACAGATGAATCCAGAATCTCTCCCCGTTCACACCGGTTATTCGTCACCCAGGTATTCCCGTTTGAAAACCGGACAATCGTTCGTTTACAGTGATTGCCGCAATTTGGACAGATTACATTTGTCTCCTGTTCGTAAGAAAAATCATCCAGACAATCCAGACCGATAAAGGTTTTTTCTGTCCCTTCCTTCTGCATTCGCTCTTTAGCGATCAGTGCGGCCCCGATCGCTCCCATCAGACCGGGATATGGTGCACGGGTAACTTTCCTGCCGATATACTGTTCCATAGCACAGAGTACCGCATCATTTTGAAATGTTCCGCCCTGAACCACAATATTTTCACCGAGAGACTTTATGTTATTCACGCGGATGACTTTTGTAAATACATTCTCAATAACAGAACGGCACAGACCAGCCATAATATCTTCCGGAAGCTTTCCGTTTCTCTGTGCTGTCACAATACTGCTCGTCATAAAAACTGTGCATCGGCTTCCAAGATTTGCCGGATGACGCGACAAAAAGGCAGTCTCTCCGATTTTTTCCACAGGAATGTGAAGTGTCGACGCAAAATTTTCAAGAAATGATCCGCAGCCGGAAGAACAGGCCTCATTGACCACAATATTTGTAATGACTCCGTGATTCAGCCATATTGCCTTCATGTCCTGACCGCCGATATCCAAAATAAAAGAGGCATCTTTGACATAACGTTCCACACCTCGAACATGGGCCACCGTCTCTACAACATGACATTCTGCTGAGAAGGCCCTTGCAAAAAGCTGTTCCCCATATCCGGTTGTGCACACGCCCAAAATATTGAGTGTAGCTCCGGCTTTTTTATATTTCTCCCGAAGACCGATCAGCGCATTTTTAGCAACCATCAGAGGATTCCCCTCATTTGAAGCATAAAATGTTTCCAAAAGATTTTCATTCTCATCCATGAGAGCAAACTTTGTCGTTGTACTGCCTGAGTCAATGCCAAGATAAGCTGTCATCTTATCACCCGATTGTATTATATGCGGATCCGTCTTCTTCAGCCGATGAGTTTCTTCAAATTCCATCCGCTCCTTTTCAGAGGAAAAGAATGGTATGCCGCTCTCTTCTTCTGAAAAATTCTTCTGTCCAATCACTATTTCAACCCGATGAATAATCTCCGAAAGTTCTGTATTCTGTTTTTCATCAAACATGGTCTCTGCTGACAGAGCCGCACCATAAGCCACCATAAGTTCCGGATGCTCCGGTATAAGAATATCTTCCTTCTCAAGTCCAAGACGTTCCGCAAAGACCCGGACCAATTCGGGATTAAAGGTCAATGGACCGCCCTCAAATGCAACCGGCTTCTCAATATCCAGTCCCTGAGCAAGACCTCCGATGGTCTGTTTGGCAATGGCATGAAAAGAGGATAAAGCCAAATCTTCCTTTAATACCCCCTGATTCACCAGAGGCTGAATATCTGTCTTTGCATATACACCACATCTTCCGGATATGTCATAAACACATTGACCTTTGGACGCAAGTTCATTCAATTGCTCCACCGGAATATTGAGCACAGAGGCTATTTCGTCAAGAAAAGCACCTGTTCCGCCAGCGCAGCTTCCATTCATACGCATGTCTGATACATCAAAGGCTCTCTCTTCGCTTTCTTTATGAAAGAAAATCATCTTTGCGTCCTGACCGCCAAGTTCTATAGCTGTGCCCACATTATTATAAACTTTTTTCAAAGCAATTGAATTGGCCACAACTTCCTGAATATATGGTAATTCTGTTTTTTCTGAAAGAAGTTTTGCTCCGGATCCTGTAAGGACAAACTTTACTTTCTGGTCAGGGAACCGACCTTCGAACTGACGCAGCAGCTCGTAAACACTCTGAATCTGATGGGCATTGTGTCTTTTATACTTTGAAAAAATAATCTCGTTATTCTTCTGGTCAACCGCGACAATCTTTGTCGTTGTAGA
>JAEDDO010000261.1 GCA_016298055.1 Frisingicoccus sp. | reverse complement strand
GGTATGAGTCAGGAGTTTCTCACGCGGATATTTGAACCTTTTGTTCAGGCAGACACAGATGCCAGAAGTGTTTATCAGGGAACAGGGCTTGGCATGAGTATTGCCAAAGCTCTCATTGAGCAGATGGGAGGAACCCTGGAGGTATCAAGTGAGCTGAATGTGGGAAGTCGGTTTGTCGTCACAATTCCTTTTGAGCTTGCCGATGAAAGTGAAGTTGTAAAGATTGAGAAGGATGCGGATGTATCTATTAAAGGTATGCACATCCTTCTGGCAGAAGATAATGAGCTCAATCGTGAGATCGCAGAGACACTTCTGAGAGAAGAAGGGGCACAGGTTACATCGGTTGTCAATGGCAGAGAAGCTGTGGATGCAGTGGCTAATAATGATCCGGATACTTTTGATCTGGTACTTATGGACGTTATGATGCCTGTCATGGATGGACATGAGGCGACAAGGCAGATCCGTCAAATGGGAAGGCCGGATGCGGAAACGCTGCCTGTTGTGGCCATGACTGCCAACGCATTTGCAGAAGACATACAAAAGAGTTTTGACGCAGGCATGAATGGGCATATTACAAAGCCATTGGAAATTGATAAGATGATGCGAATCATTGCGAAGTATAGAAAATAAAAATTCCGGGCGCAGATATTCAGACAGGAGGAAATTTTTTATGCACACAAAGAGGTTGAGGACATTTGTCACAATTGTTCAGAGTGTATTGATTGTTATCATGATGATTCTTGTCACATCGATGATTTTTCAAATAAACTCTCTGCAGGGAACGGCAAGGGTAATTAATTATGCGGGAATCGTCAGAGGAGCTACGCAGCGAGAGGTTAAGCTGGAAATTGTAGGCCAGAAAAATGATGACCTTATTGTTTATCTGGATGAAATTTTAGATGGATTAAAAAATGAATCAAGAAAATATAATCTTGTGCGTCTGGAGGATGAAGTATATCAGGCTGATTTAGATAAGCAAATGCAATATTGGCAAAAGCTTAAAGATGAAATTTATCGTGTGCGTGAGTACGGATATGAGGCTACAGATATTGTTGAAGTGAGTGAAAACTATTTCCGAATGGCAGACGAAACGGTTTCAGCAGCAGAATTGTATTCCGAATCTATTGCGACGATTATCCGTTATCTGGAAATAGGTACAGCTGTCGATATTACTATTTTAATTCTGATCATGTTATTTCGTTCGCTTGAAGCCGTCAGAATACGGCATCGGAACAGTCAATTGGAACAAAAAGCATTTACCGATCAGCATACCGGCCTGCCAAATAAAGGTCGGTGCGAAGAATTTTTTATCAATGCAGAATTAATGCAAAAACCAATTGGATGTATTGTATTCGATTTGAATAATTTAAAAGTTGCAAATGATACTTTGGGCCATTCTGTCGGAGATCAGTTAATTGAAAATTTTGCAAGGCTGCTTCGAAATGCCGTACCTTCTCAAAACTTTGTCGGAAGATATGGTGGGGACGAATTCATGGCAGTTATTTATGATGCTTCAAGAGAGGAAATGGAAAAAATCTTAAATCAGATACAAAAGGACGTACAGGAGTTTAATCGTCTGCATCATGGAGGCAGTAAGTTTGTTGAAGTAAGTTATGCCTGCGGATGGACATTGTCTACAGATTTCCCGGATTGTTCTTTTAGAGTTTTGTTTGACAAGGCAGACAAAAATATGTATGAGAATAAATTAGCGAAACGAAAACAGCGCATATAGATTAGAACAATTTTTCTTTTGACGACAAAAAGGAGGAGAAAACAGATGAGTAAAGGAAGTGTAAAGAAGAACTTTCGATTTTTGGCGGGCATGTTAAGTTCTGTGCTGATTTTACAAAATATCTGTACAGTTCCCGCCTGGGCCCAGGAACAGGAGGTCAGCCAGCCTGAGTCTCTGGATGAAGCAGATTCAGAGGGAGGTCTGGTTTATGATGAGGCGGCAGCATCGGCTGATATGGGAGATGCCTCCTATGTCGGGTCCATTCCGAATACAAATCTGGGTGTTTACAGACTTGATGTGGACGAATCAGCTCAGGTTGCTGATAGCGTTGACAGCGGTGATGATCAGGAAATACAGGAAGCTGTTCAGGCCATATATGATGCTGCATTTATGACAATGGATGAAGCATTTGTATTTCTGGAAGAAGCGGATGCG
>JAEDDO010000260.1 GCA_016298055.1 Frisingicoccus sp. | reverse complement strand
GCATGAGCCGGTTGGCGGTTTTGATGTCCCGGTTCAGATTGCCGATGTTGGTCTGGATTCCTTTCTTCTCCATCTGGCAGGCGGCCGCTCCCATGTGGACGGTAGGGATTTGGTCAATCCCCTGTCGGGCATAGGAGCGCAGGTCAAGCCGTTCCGGGCGGTCATTGGCTTCCAGATAGCGGTTGGCCGTGTCCGCCCATCCCTGCCGCCAGATTTCGGCGTACTTCCGGTTGTTCCAGTCTACTGTGTTCTCCTTATGGCTTTTCCATCTGCCGGACGCAAGCCGGATGCGCTCCCCGTTCTTGTCAAGGTCGTACACTTTACGGCTCTTGGGGAGCCATTTGCCTTTTTCGTCCATCGCCCGCATGGTGAGCAGGATATGGGCGTGTGGGTTGCCGTCCCCCTTGTCATGGATGGCAAAGTCGGCAATCATGCCTTTGGAAACAAAAAACTCCCGGCAGTAGTCACGGATAAGGTCGGCGTACTGTCCCGGCGGGATTTCCCTTGGGATGGCAAGCACGAATCTCCGGGCAAGCTGGGAGTTCCATTGTTTTTCCTGCGCTTCGGCTGAGTTCCATAAAGTATTGCGGTCTGCAAACTCCGGCGGCACATGGGGCGGGAGCATGATTTCTTTGTGGGTGACTTCGTTCTTGTAGGGATAGTATTTCTGTTCCTGGTCATATTCAGAGAACAGCTTCTCGCCGCTCTGGTAGGCGGCGGCAGAAACAGCGGATTCATTGTTGCTCCGCTTGATGATGGTGATTTTACAATGCGGGCATGGCAAGAGTACGTCCTCCTTTCTCCCGGATTCGGGGCAAAAAAATAGCAGGATACCTTTTCAGATTTCCTGCTTGGGTGTGCCGTTGATGGGCGGCGGGTTATTTAATTTTTTAATAGTTTGTCAATTCGACAAATTGAAATTGAATTTATAATTTCCCTGCAAATATCTCTGCATCAATAGTGATTTCTTTTGTTTTTTTTAAATCTATTCCATCTTTATTTACACAAAACAGTAGTGGAGTCATATCCGCAAAGGTTTTTATTTCCTCGGATGTCATTGTATACGTTGCTGAAACTTTCTTGTGATAAACAACGGAATACTTCTTTTGGAAATAATCTACGACAGCCGCATTAGAATATTGATTGCTTTTCAATTGTTCTTTTGCCGTCTCTCGAAGCTCCTTAAGATGAGCATTTCCCGGAATTACCTTAATTACATAACCGCCTTCTTTCAAAACTCTGTTAAATTCGGAATAGTTAGCAGGAGTAAAAATATCTAATATGCAATCTATCCTTTTGTCTTTTATGGGCATTTCTTCCAAATTTCCCACAAACCATTTGATAGAATTACTGAAATCACTTTTTGCTGCAAGCTGAACAGCATCTTTAGAAATATCAAATGCAATAATTTCTTTATCACCTGATACTTCTTTTATCTGCTTTGAATAATATCCTTCACCGCAGCCAATATCAAGTATTGTATCAATGCTGCTAAAGCTTTTTATAAGCTGCACCACTTCATTCAGGATATGTGAATAATAGCCTTTTTCTAAAACCTCCCGCCTAATTTGAAAAGTCTCTCTGCTATAATGTTTTGAAGATTTTGTTCCTACAGCAAAGTTCACATAACCCGTTTTTGAAATATCGAAACAATGATGATTAGAACAAAATAAACTTTTTTGTTTCAATTTTAAATCTGTTTTACATATAGGACATTGAAAAACTTTTTCACTGTCACTAAATCTAAGTATTTTATTCATTATTCCCTCCGTTATTATATTACTTGCCCAATAAGCGAGCTATGCAATACGGATTCACCGCAACATAACCCGCGGTGTTATCTTAATCTCATATGCGCTGTCATATTCTCACCTCCAAACTCCGATTTGTCACCGGCTCCATTATACGCTATCTCATAAAAAAGTATAGCCGAATTTCAGCAAACTTGTCAGATGGAAACAACTTGCAACGCAAGATAATTCCGGGCGGCAAGTCCACAAAGGGGTAGCTGGCGTAAGCCAGCGCAGGGGAAGGGTAACTTCCCCTGTGATGATTGGAGCAGATTGAAAATCTACGGAAATCATCTGCTGTCCGCAGGACGCCTCCGGCAGGGCGCAATGCACCACTTCCCGAAGTGGTGTATAATTGCGCCCTCTTTCAGAGGGGGA
>JAEDDO010000066.1 GCA_016298055.1 Frisingicoccus sp. | reverse complement strand
TCATCTGGATTTAATGGGCATTGGGGATAAGTATATTGAAAACGGAATATTTAATGCATCGGAGGATGCGGTGACAATGATGAATGAGGTACAGAAAAATGGCGGTAAAGCCGCTTACTTTATGTTTGGCACGGAACTTTTGGGTGAACATCATCAGAATACTTTTGATTTTAATGAGGATGTACTGGCAATTATGGCGGAAACCTATAGCCGAATTTTATTAAAAAAATAAATGATGCATACCGCAGAAGAAAAATGTGATGTATAATAGAGATGCTAAATTAATTGAAATTGTGGGGGATATTTTTTGGAGCAATATACGATTACAATTACCAGACAATTTGGAAGTATGGGACAGGTAATTGCAAAGAGAATGGCAGAGATACTTGAGATTGAATATTTTGACAGGGATATTTTGGAGAAGGTATCCGAACAGACGGGGCTTATGCTTTCAACGATCAGAGATGAAGAGGAAAGAGCAAAGAACTGGTTTGGTTTTATGAAGTTTCCTTTGGGACAGCAGACGTCGGATGTTCAGGACAAAATATTTAATGTTCAGAAGGAGATTATTCTGGAGCTGGCTGAACGTCAGAGTTGTATTATGGTTGGACGATGTGCGGATTTTGTTTTAAAAGATATGCCGAATCTTGTCAATATCTATATTTATGCACCTGAATCGGATCGGCTTGTACATTGTATTGAAGACTTTAATATGAATGAACGTGAAGCAAGAGATATGATCAAAGAAGTGGATGAGGCCCGAGAGGCATATCATCTTCGTTATGCGGGATATGCGCCGGATGATGTGCGCTATAAAGATATTATGATCAACAGCAGTTTTTTGGGAATCGAAGGGACAGCACAGTACCTTTGTGAATGTATAAAAGAACGCTTTCGATTGACAGATCAGTAAGGCAGAACAGGAGGAATTTTATGGAAACGATATTTAATCGCAGGAGTGTAAGGAAGTATACGGATAAGGTGATCAGCGATGAACAGCTGAAACAGATTATTAAGGCCGGTATGGCGGCACCGAGTGCAAAGAACAGTCAGGAATGGGTATTTATTGTGATTAGAGACAAAGAGATTTATAAAGCTTTTTTAGGAGTGCATCCAAATGCATTTTCTTTAAATACAGCAACGGCAGCCATTCTGGTATGTGCGGATTTGTCGAAGGAGCGCGAGCCGGGACAGGGCTGGTGGATACAGGATTGTGCAGCTGCTATGGAAAATATGCTTCTTGAGGCAACAGCTATGGGACTTGGTTCTTTATGGATGGGTGTACATCCGAAAGAAGACCGCATTGCATGTATTAAGGAAGTCTGTGGTCTTCCGGAGGGGATTGAGCCTTTGGGACTTATGTCTGTTGGAGAACCGACAAAAGATTATGATAAAATTGACAGATATATGGAAGACAGAGTCTTTTTTAATACATACGGAACAAAATGGGAGAAATAGAGGTATTTGAGATGAAAAGTACAATCAGCAGAGATCAAGCTTTAGAATTACTGATGAAATATAATAAAGAATCCTTTCATATTCAGCACGGGCTGACGGTGGAAGGAACGATGCGTTGGTATGCAAAAGAGATGGGATATGGAGAAGAGGAAGACTATTGGGGAATTGTCGGACTTCTTCACGATATTGATTTTGAACTTTATCCGGAGGAACATTGTGTGAAGGCACCGGAATTGCTTCGCGAAGCGGGTGTGGGTGAAGATATGATTATCTCTGTATGCAGTCACGGATACGGAATTTGCTGCGATGTGGAACCAAAACATGCTATGGAAAAGATTTTATTTGCGGCGGATGAACTGACGGGGCTGATCGGGGCCGCAGCTTTAATGCGTCCTTCGAAGAGTGTTATGGATATGGAAGTATCCAGTATAAAGAAAAAGTTTAAAGATAAACGTTTTGCAGCAGGATGTTCACGCGATGTTATTCGTCAGGGTGCAGAAAAGCTTGGATGGGAATTAAATGACCTGTTTGAGAAGACAATAATGGCGATGCGTTCCTGCGAAGAATCAATTCGGCAAGAAATGGAAAATTTAGGGCTTTAAATTGTAAAATTCAGTTGAATATCAAAGGATTTTGAATTAATATATATAATATCTATTTTTTACGGGGGTGAGAAGAATGACAGGTGCAGATGCCATGGTAAAGTGTTTGCAGGACCAGGGGATCAAAGTGGTATTTGGCTATCCGGGAGTTGCAATTGCTCCTTTTTATAACAGCCTGTATAATTCAGATATTAAAAGTGTGCTGGTGCGACAGGAACAGAACGGGGGACATGCAGCCAGTGGTTATGGTCGTGTGACACGCAAACCGTCGGTGTGTATTGCAACATCAGGACCGGGAGCAACGAATTTGATCACAGGTCTGGCAACAGCTTATGCGGACAGTATTCCTATGGTGGCAATCACAGGACAGGTATCCACAAAACTGCTTGGAAAGGATGTTTTTCAGGAAGCAGATATTACAGGATGTTGTGAACCGTTTGTAAAGTACAGTTATCTTGTCAAAGATGTTAATGATATTCCAAGAATTTTTAAAGAAGCTTTTTATATTGCATCAACCGGCCGTCAGGGTCCGGTACTTATTGATGTGCCGATTGATATTCAGAAACAGGAATTTGATTATGTAGAGCCTGGAGAGATTTCGATTCGAGGATATAAACCGAAGGTTAAAGGACATATTGTTCAGATCAAGAAGGTTGTAGAGGCTATCCAGAAGGCGAAAAAACCATTGATTTGTGCGGGAGGCGGTGTTATTCTCGGTCATGCTGAGCATGTACTGCAGGAGTTTTGTGAGAAAAACGGAATTCCGGTAGTTACAACGATGATGGGCGTCGGCAGTATGCCAAAACGCCATCCATTATTTTTCGGAATGGTCGGTACCAATGGAAAACCTTATGCAAACAGAGCATTGGCCCAGTGTGATCTGCTCATTATTGTCGGTGCACGTGTCAATGACCGTGCTGTAGTGGCACCTTCCAGACTTGAGCAGAATCGGCTGATTATACATATTGATATCGATACAGCAGAGATTGGTAAGAATATCGGTCCTACAATTCCGCTTGTCGGAGATGCAAAACTCATTTTTGAAAGTCTTCTTGAATATGATATTCAGCCGGATTATGGTACATGGGTTGAAGATCTCCGTGTTGTTAAGAAGAACTGTGTTGATAATCGTACATTCCATGAAGGATTTATTAATCCCTGCCTTTTTGTCGAACATTTGACAGAACGTATGGATGAAGATGCGATTTATGTGGCTGATGTGGGACAGAATCAGCTCTGGTCTGCGGATAACTATGTTATGAAAAAGGGACGGTTCCTTACGACCGGAGGATTTGGAACAATGGGTTATGCTATTCCGGCAGCTATTGGAGCAAAAATGGCGGCACCGGACAGACAGGTCGTTGCTGTCTGCGGTGATGGATCCTTCCAGATGTCCTTTAATGAATTGGCGACCATGCTTCAGAATGATATTAAGGTTAAGATTATTGTTATGAAGAATATGTATCTTGGACTTGTGCGTGAATATCAATATAATAATTATAATGAACATTATATTGCTGTAGAATTGGGTGATATTCCAAACCTTGAAAAAATTGCACAGGCCTATGATATGGATTATTTCCATGTGAAGAGTATGGAAAAGATGGACAGAATGATTGATGAGTTTCTTGCCTGCGAAAATTCGGCATTAATGGTTTGTCATGTTTACAGGTATGATAAAGTAAAGGAGTAGAGGCGGATGAGAGGTATATTTTCGGTTTTGGTTGAAAACCGTGCCGGTGTGTTATCCAAAACTGCCGGACTCTTTGCGAGAAGAGGTTATAATATCGACAGTCTTGCGGTAGGTGAAACGGAGAACCATGAAATTTCCAATATGACGATCGTCTCTACAGGCGATGTGAAGGTCATTGATCAGATTGAGAAACAGCTGAACAAAAAGATTGATGTCATTAAAGTACGTCGTTTGAAAGAGCTTCAAAGCGTATGCCGGGAGCTTCTTATGGTTAAAGTTTCCTATAACAATACGAACCGTAAAGATATTATGGAGATCTGTATGATCATGGACGCCAAAATTGTTCATGTATCCACAAAGAGTATGATTATCGAACTCAATGCAAGTCCGGAGATGGTTGAGAGTTTTATCAAAATTATTCTTCCGTATGGAATTATTGAGATGGCTCGTACAGGTGTCATTGCACTTCAGAAAGACGAGTAAATAAAGTTAAGATGATTGGCATAATGCTGCAAATCCGTTATAATAGTCAGTAAAATGATGACGAAAGGAAGTAACGGAGATGCAGCATTTTGAATGTGATTATATGGAAGGAGCACATCCTCAGATATTAAAACGTCTGATTGAGACGAATATGGAGAAAACACCGGGGTACGGTATGGATCCGTATTGTCAAAGTGGTCGGGAAAAGATTTTAAAAGCATGTGGATGCCCGGATGGCGAAGTGCATTTTATGGTTGGGGGAACTCAGACAAATTCGACGATTATTGCGGCAATTTTAAAACCTTATGAAGGCGTCATTGCAGCTGAAACCGGGCATATCAGTGTCCATGAAGCCGGTGCAGTGGAAGCTTCCGGTCATAAAGTGCTGACGATACCGGGTGTTCAGGGAAAATTAAAGGCAGCTGATATAAAAGCCTATATGGAAAAATATTATGGTGATGCGGCACATGAACATATGGTATGGCCGGGAATGGTCTATATTTCCCATCCTACGGAATATGGTACATTATATACGAAAGAGGAACTGGAGCAGCTTCATGATGTATGTCAGGCATATCATCTGCCTTTGTTTTTGGATGGGGCGCGACTGGGATATGGCCTGATGGCGGAAGGCACGGATGTGACACTTCAGGTGATCAGCAGTGTCTGTGACGTTTTTTATATCGGTGGAACGAAAGTGGGCGCCCTCTTTGGAGAGGCGGTTGTCTTTCCGAAAGCGGGATATATTCCCCATTTCTTTACGACGATCAAGCAGCATGGTGCGCTTCTTGCAAAGGGACGTATTTTAGGTATCCAGTTTGATACATTATTTACAGATGATCTTTATTTTAAAATTTCCCGTCACGCCATCGACATGGCTATGAAGATTAAAAAAGGTTTTTTGGAAAAAGGTTATACATTTTATATGGATACAGTGACAAATCAGCAGTTTGTTATTCTGGATGATGCGAAGATCGAAGAATTGTCGGACAAAGTAACTTTCGAATTTTGGGAAAAGCTTCCTGACGGACGTACGGTTGTTCGTTTTGCGACAAGCTGGGCAACAAAAGAATCGGATGTAGATGCCCTGTTGGCACTGATTTAAATGTTGAAGGAGTGATATCGATGTATAATGAACTGACAGAAAATGATATCAAGAAGATGGAAGAGGAAATCGAATACAGAAAACTGGTCGTGAGAAAAAACGCGTTGGAGGCGGTGAAAGAAGCGAGATCTCATGGAGATTTAAGCGAAAATTTTGAGTATCATGCGGCAAAGAAAGAAAAAAATCAGAACGAAAGTCGTATTCGTTATCTTGAAAGGATGATCCGCACGGCGAAGATTGTCAGTGATGAATCTAAAGAAGATGAGGTTGGTCTCAATAATAAGGTAGATGTTTATTTTGAAGATGATGATGAGACGGAAACATTTAAATTGGTGACCACAATACGTGGAAATTCACTGGAGGGAAGAATCAGTACAGAATCACCGATTGGAAAAGCGATTTTCGGGCATAAGGTCGGTGACAGAGTTTATGTTGAGATCAATGAAAAACAGGGATATTATGTTGTTATCAAAAAAATTGAGAATATTCCGGATGATGATTCGGATCCGATTCAGAAATTTTAGAATTAATTAAGGGAAAATATAGTAAACTTTAATTGAATTTGGATGCAGAAGGGAGTATAGTTATATCATTCTATTTATATTTGGCGGAAGGAAGATGGCTATGCGTGAAAGAATGCAGCGCTTTATGATGGGGCGTTACGGCAATGATAAGATGAATCAGGTACTTTCAGTTGTTTCTATGGTGTTGGTACTTGCAGGAATCTTTCTAAGGGTGAATATTTTATATACTTTAGGACTTGTTTTGCTTGTGTACGTTTACTTTCGAACCTTCTCTAAGAATATTCCAAAACGGTATGCTGAGAATCAGGCGTTTTTGCAGCAGTATTATCGTTTGACAGGTTGGTTTGGTGGAAAGAAACGGTCTCTGGAACGCAACAAAGGATATCGTATTTATAAATGTCCAGGGTGCAGTCAGAAGGTGCGTGTTCCGAAGGGAAAGGGAAAGATCAGTATTCATTGCCCGAAATGCGGGAATGATTTTATCAAACGGAGTTAGATATGTTTGGATATGTCATTGTTAATGAACAGGAATTAAAAATTAAAGATTACAAAAAATACAAAGGGGTATATTGCGGTTTGTGTCAGACATTGAAACACCAATATGGCCCTTTTGGTCAATTATGCCTGAATAATGACATGACTTTTATGGCGTTGCTCCACATGTCACTCTATGAGGATGAGACATGCAGCAGAGAGCGGGATTACCGATGTTTTCTGCATCCGGTAAAAAAGATTCATATTTATGAGAATGAACATCTGGAATATGCTGCCGATATGACGTTGTTATTAAGCTATTATCTGGCACAGGATCATTGGAGAGATGACCGAAGACCGGAAGCGTTTATCCAGATTCATATTCTGCGCAAAAAAGTTCGGAAGATATGTCAGACATACCCAAGACAGTTTCGTGCTGTAAAAAATTATGTATATCGCCTGGAGGCCGCCCAACGGGCCGGTGAAAGCGATTTGGATAAACTGGCGGGGCTTACGGGAACCATGCTGGGAGAGATATTCAACCGTAAGAATGATATCTGGGCCCATATGCTTAAAAATGTTGGATTTTATCTCGGGAAATATATTTATATTATGGATGCTTATGAAGATTTGGAGAAGGATATCAAAAAGGGAAGTTTTAATCCTTTGATTCCATTAAAAAGTGCATCCGATTTTGAGGATCAGATTTTTGGCATACTGGATATGATGATGGCAGAGTGTGCCCGGGCATTTGAACAGCTGCCATTAAATATGGACGTTGAAATTTTGCGGAATATACTGTATGCCGGGGTATGGAGTAAATATATGAAGGTCAGAAGTGACAGGCTAAAAGCGGAGGAAGTTAAGGATGAATCCTTATGATATATTAGGTGTTTCACCATCGGCAACGGACGATGAAATAAAGAAAGCCTATCGTGCATTGAGTCGAAAATATCATCCGGATGCGAATGTGGGCAAACCGGGGGAGAAGGCGGCTGAGGAAAAGTTTAAACAGATTCAGCAGGCTTATACTCAGATTATGAAGGAGAGAGAACAGGGATACAGAAGTTACGGCTATCAGCAGACCGGACAGACAGCCGGAGGAGATACAGATACGATCGAGATGCAGGCAGCTGCAAATTTTATTAACAGCCGGCGATTCAGAGAGGCTCTGAATGTTCTTGAGGGTATTCGTAACCGGAATTCCCAGTGGTATTATTTATCTGCAATTGCGAACGCAGGTATGGGCAATAATATCAAAGCACAGGATATGGCGCGTCAGGCATTAAATATGGAGCCGAACAATTCCCAGTACCAGATGCTGTGGCAGCAGCTTCAGTCGGGGCGTCAGTGGTATGGAAATATGGCGGGAAGTTACGGACGTCAAACCATGTCTATGGACAATTTCTGCTGTCAGATGCTTGCTTTGAATATGATGTGCGGATGCTGCTGCGGTCCTTGTTAATAATATAAGAATGTATATCTTTCGGTTATCATTTCATGAATAAACAATATTGTACAAATTGTATGCATTTTAGTACAATATGGTTAATCAAAGGGTATGTGATGATAGCAGGGAGGTTTTATTATGGGAAAAGTCATGAGCGCAAAAGAAGCGGTTATGTTAGTTAAAGGCGGCGATACAATTGCTGTAGGCGGATTTGTAGGATGTAATCATCCGGAAGAGTTGACGCGTGCGTTGGAAAAACAGTTTTTGGAGACAGGTTGTCCGAGAGACCTGACACTGGTTTATGCCGCGGGACAGGGAGATGGACAGGATAAGGGATTGAACCATCTTGGACATGAACACATGCTGAAAAGAATTATTGGTGGTCATTGGGGTTTGACGCCAAAACTTCAGAAGCTGGCAGTTGAGAATAAGGTGGAGGCATATAATCTTCCGCAGGGAGTTATTACCCATTTGTTCAGGGATATTGCTGCCGGAAAACCGGGTACGATTACCCATGTCGGCTTGGAAACATTTGTAGATCCTCGTATTGACGGGGGTAAGATTAATTCAAAGACAACAGAGGATATTGTAAAACTTATTGATATTGATGGAAAGGAATTCCTCTATTATAAAGCATTCTCTATTGATGTGGCATTTATTCGGGCCACTTATTGTGACCCGGATGGCAATGCCTGCATGAGGAAGGAAGCAGTGACACTGGAAAGTCTGTCCATTGCCCAGGCGGTAAAGGCTTCCGGCGGTAAGGTCATTCTTCAGGTTGAAAGTGTTGTTGAATCCGGAAGCATTGATCCGAGACTGGTTAAGATTCCGGGAATTTATGTAGATGCCATTGTGATCTCAGAACCTGAGAACCATATGCAGACTTTTGCAGAATATTTTAATCCGTCTTATTGCGGAGATATTCGCGTTCCTGTTGACAGTATTAAACCGATGGAACTGGGTGTCCGTAAGATTATAAGCCGTCGTGCGGCAATGGAATTAAAAAGTCATGCTATTGTGAATTTGGGAATCGGTATACCTGAGGGTGTTGCAAATGTGGCTAATGAAGAAGGGATTAAGGGTTTGAAATTGACAGTAGAATCGGGGCCGATTGGCGGGGTACCTGCAGGCGGCAAGAGTTTTGGTGCGGTGGCAAATCCGGAATGTATTCTGGATCAGCCATATCAGTTTGATTTTTATGATGGCGGCGGTTTGGATATCGCTTTTCTCGGATTGGCACAGTGTGATGCGGGCGGCAATATTAATGTCAGCAAATTCGGACCGAAGATTGCAGGTTGCGGTGGCTTTATTAATATTACCCAGAATGCAAAGAAAGTTGTTTTCTGCGGCACATTTACAGCGGGAGGCCTTGATATTCATGTGGAAAATGATAAACTTCACATTTTGAAGGAAGGTAAAAATCAAAAATTTCTTGAACATGTTGAACAGATCACATTTAGTGGAAACTACGCAAAACGCTTAAATAAAGAAGTATTATATATAACAGAGCGAGCTGTTTTTAGGTTGACACAGGATGGTCTCCTTCTGACAGAAATTGCTCCGGGCATTGACATTGAAAAAGATATTTTGAGACACATGAGTTTCAAACCGTTGATCTCAAAAGAATTAAAGCAAATGGATTCATCTATTTTCAGTGAGAGCAAGATGAATTTGTCTAAAAAAATTGCATAATAAAAAGGTTGCAAAAATCTCCTATATATGAGAGCTGCTTTCGAAGGAAAATCGAAGCAGCTCCTTTTATTTACGAATAGGACAAGGCATCTTTTCAAATATGAATAGTTAGTGTAAAATAAGAAATACGAATAAACAGGACAGGAGAGGTAAGATGATTGAGAATCTTCGTGGACGTAAACCTACATTAATTGATATGGAGAAATGTCGCCGGTCAGCGGTTGTCATTCCGCTGATTGAAAAGGATAAAGGATATGAGGTGCTTTTTGAAGTCCGTTCAGATAAATTGAAGCGGCAGCCGGGAGAAATATGTTTTCCGGGAGGTGCATGTGAAGCTTATGAGACACCGGAGGAAGGGGCAAAACGGGAAATATGCGAGGAACTTTTGATTCATCCGGAACAGGTGGAAATCATTGCACCGATGAATATCTTGTTTACACCTTTTAATATGGTTATTTATCCTTATCTGGGGATGCTGAAAGGTTATAATGATACTTTCGGAAAGGATGAGGTTCAGGAGGTTTTTACAGTTCCTTTGAAATTTTTTTTAGAGGAAGAGCCGGAAATTTATTATAATAAGATATACACAGAACCGTCTGAAGATTTTCCGTGGCAAAAGGTTGAAGGCGGCAGTAAATATCGTTGGGCCAGCGGCACCTATCCTGTTCTTTTTTATGAATATGAGGGCAGAGTTATTTGGGGAATGACAGCACGGATTATGAACAGTGCGGCGAAAACAATTTTGGAAACGAGGTAAGTTATATTGAAAAAGGGTAAGAAGATAAGTAAAAATACGATTATGGAAGCTCAGAAACGGAAGAAAAATATATTGGAATTTTACTATATGACACCGGAGCAGACCGATGCGAAAGAACTGACAACACTCATACATTCGGTGGATGAAGAAAAGGTTGACGTATGGCCGGAGCTTAATCTTCTGGAAGTAGTTCTGGACAGCGATTCTCTTATTTTTCAGGATGGAAGGGAATGTTTTGTAGACCCGTTGGATTTACAATTTATTGAAGAGCATCATATCAAATCTATCTATGTAGTCAGCTATGAGGAAGGTGATTCTGTAAAAGCACGGCAGGTTATTAAAGAGATTCTTGAAGCCAAGGGTGGATTTATCTGCAGTGATACGGAAGATTTTGA
>JAEDDO010000259.1 GCA_016298055.1 Frisingicoccus sp. | reverse complement strand
TCTGGATCATTTCTGCCCCCTTTTTAGCATGGGTCTTCATGATCTCAAACTCTTCTTCTGTCAATTTTCCCGGTTTATTCAAAATTTCATCCGGAATGGCAATTTTTCCGATATCATGAAGAGATGATGCCATACTGATTAAAGAAATATCTTCAAAACTGATATCATATCGGTTTGTCTTCTGAATGAGCTTTCTTAATATCATATCGGTAAATGTACGGATATGACGAACATGCATACCGCTCTCGCCATTTCTGAATTCAACGATCTGACTCAGGATTGAAACCATCATACTGTTTGTTTTTTCCTTCTGGAAAATCTGTTCCGCCACCACGCTCGACAGACGACGCTGCTTCGTGTAAAGAGCAATAATATTGGCAACGCGCTGTCTTACGATCGCCTCATCAAAAGGACGATGCATAAAATCCGAAGCCCCGTATTCATAAGCCCGTTTTACAGACTTATTCGATGTATCCGAGGAAATCATAATTACAGGAACATAATCAATCCAGTGATACTTGTTCATACGAGCCAGAACCTCAAAACCGTCGGCCCTTGGCATAACCAGATCCAGAAGAACTAAGGAAATCTCATGAACATGACTCTCAAGAACGGTTATTGCATCAAGTCCGTCAACAGCCTCAATGATCTCATACAGGTCTTCCAGAATTGAAGACAGAAAATCTCTATTCCATTCAGAATCATCCACAATTAATATTTTTTGTTTCTTCATATCTGTCATTTAACCCTCACCTTATTCCTCATAAAATGCACAGCCGCATCGTCCGTTTTCCTTTACCTTGTACAATGCCGTATCCGCCATCTTATAAAGCTCCTTATGGAAGCCGATTTCCGAAAATGCCACCCCTACACTCAGAGTGATTTTTGGCAGTCCGTCTGTACCGCTTTTCAGAACCCGGTTCATATCCATGATTTTTCCTTCAATAGTATCTTTCGATATATTTTTTATATCCATCATAATGACCGAAAACTCATCGCCGCCAATTCGGGCAATAAAATCATTGGATCTGAAATGCATGTTTAAAACATTCGCCACTTTTTTAAGCACCTTATCGCCCACATCATGTCCATATGTATCATTTATATTTTTAAACTTATCTACATCAATAAGAAGCAGTGCAAGTGCGCAGGCATTAGCCTGAAGTCCTGTCCGAAGGCTGTCAAATGCTCCACGATTGAGAAGACCTGTGAGCGCGTCTTTCTCTGCCTTATTCCGAAGCATCACTTCGTTCGCCGCATTGATCTCATAAATATTATTATAAGTCAGTGCCAGATATTTAAACTCATACGCCCCGACTGTCTCCAGCATTTTATTTTCCTTAATACAGTTAATATAAATCTGGAGCGGCTTGACGATCAGTATCGATATGATAATAAATACAATAATATTCATAACAACGAGAATACTGATAAGCAGACGCTGTTTTTCAATCTCATGTTTCAGACTCTCTGCGCTTGCTATCTGCTTATTACGTGTCTCATTTAAAATCGTTGTCAATGAATAATTGATATTGTCCTGAATACGCGTCTTTGCCGATTTATATTCCACACCAAAAACCATATCCTCGGCTTTTTCGATCTTATCTTCCGCATCCATTTCTCTATCCTGTGCAGACAATGAAACATTCTGTATCTGTTCCGGCAGGCTGCCGATATCCATCTGATTGGCCTCTGCCACAAGGCGCATCGCATAAAACTCCCGATTCATCAACTCATTGGATACATCAACAGCCAGTGCCATATACTGATGGACCTCATCTCCCGGATGAAACTGTTCCAGGGCCTCCAACGCCTCGTCTCGCTTCTTATCCTCATAGGCTTCTTTAAAATATGCATCCATATGCCCCTTTTCACCGGTCACTACAAACAACCGCACATTTTCTGTCAATATATCCGATCCCTGATTGACAAGGGCACCATCCTTTTCACAGTTGATATAATCCTCTGTTGAATCCACCAATGCCTGATATTTGTCCGAAATTCCAAAGATACTCCTCAGTATAAAGATATAAAGCACAACAGCGACCAGAATCATAATGTAATTCAATGTCTTTATACTGATTCCTTTCATCTTTTTCTTCTTCACTGTGTTTTCTTCCATATATACCCCTCCTGCCTTCAACCTCCATTGTCCGGCAAAGACTTTATCTTTCTGCTTTGA
>JAEDDO010000065.1 GCA_016298055.1 Frisingicoccus sp. | reverse complement strand
ATCGGACCGGAAGGAAATCTTCTTGAAGAAAAAGAAGAAAACTGTAAGGTTGTTAAGATTAAAAATCCAATCCTGACAAATACAGATCTTTTAAAGATTAAAAATATGAATGTGGAAGGCTTTAAAGTTCAGACCATTCCGATTATTTATTATAAAAACACTTCTCTGGAAAAAGCGATCGATCACATGTTTGTGGAAGTAGACCGTGCATACAGAGATGGTGTCAATGTACTTATTTTATCTGACCGGGGCGTGGATGAAAACCATGTGGCTATCCCGTCACTTTTAGCAGTATCCGCACTTGAACATTATCTTGTACGCACAAAGAAACGTACCGCACTGGCTATGATCTTAGAGAGTGCAGAACCGAGAGAAGTCCATCATTTTGCCACATTACTCGGTTACGGTGCATCTGCAATCAACCCATACCTTGCACAGGAATCCATCAAAGAGCTGATCGATTCCAATATGCTGGATAAAGATTATTATGCAGCAGTGAATGATTATAATGATGCCGTTCTTCATGGCATCGTAAAGATCGCATCCAAGATGGGTGTTTCCACAATTCAGTCCTATCAGGGATCTCAGATTTTTGAAGCGATCGGTATCAATAAAGAGGTCATCGATAAATACTTTACAAATACGGTCAGCCGTATCGGCGGCATTGGCCTGGACGATATTGCAAAAGAAGTGAATTTCCTGCATGCACAGGCATTTGATCCGCTGGATCTGGAAGTGGATCTGTCTTTAGACAGCTCAGGAAGTCATAAGTTCCGAAGCGGCAAAGAAGAACATCTGTACAACCCGAATACGATCCATCTTCTTCAGGAATCCACCCGGTTGGGAGATTATAATCTTTTTAAAGAATACAGTAAAGCGATCAATGATGAATCCAGAACAATGAATCTTCGCGGTCTGATGGACTTTAATTATCCTGAAAGCGGTATTCCGATTGAATCTGTTGAGAGTGTTGAATCCATTGTTACCCGTTTTAAGACAGGTGCCATGTCCTACGGTTCCATTTCTCAGGAAGCCCATGAGACACTGGCAATTGCCATGAATAAGATCCACGGTAAGTCCAACAGCGGTGAGGGCGGCGAGAGCCTGGAACGTCTGACTGTAGGAAAAGACGGATTAAATAAATGTTCTGCGATCAAACAGGTGGCATCCGGACGTTTCGGTGTGACAAGCCGTTATCTTGTGAGTGCCAATGAGATTCAGATCAAGATGGCACAGGGAGCAAAACCGGGTGAAGGCGGTCATCTCCCTGGCGGTAAAGTTTACCCATGGGTTGCAAAAACACGTCATTCAACACCAGGCGTTTCTCTGATTTCACCGCCGCCGCATCACGATATTTATTCCATCGAAGATTTGGCTCAGCTGATCTACGATTTGAAAAATGCCAACAGAGATGCAAGAATTTCTGTCAAACTTGTTTCAGAAGCCGGTGTGGGAACCGTTGCAGCCGGTGTGGCAAAAGCCGGTGCTCAGGTTATCCTGATTTCCGGATATGACGGCGGAACAGGTGCGGCACCGAGAACATCCATCCACAATGCAGGACTTCCATGGGAACTGGGGCTTGCCGAAACCCATCAGACACTGATTATGAACGATCTGCGTTCAAGAGTTCGTCTTGAGACAGATGGTAAACTGATGACCGGCCGTGACGTTGCAATTGCTGCAATGCTCGGTGCCGAGGAGTTTGGTTTTGCAACAGCACCGCTTGTAACTATGGGCTGTGTGATGATGCGCGTATGTAATCTGGATACATGTCCTGTAGGTGTTGCCACTCAGAATCCGGAGCTGCGCAAACGCTTTAAAGGAAAACCGGAATATGTCATCAACTTTATGTATTTTGTTGCCCAGGAACTCCGCGAATATATGGCAAAACTGGGTATCCGCACAGTGGATGAACTTGTCGGCCGCAGTGACCTTCTGAAAGTCAAAGAAAATGCTGCAGGAAAATGGACAAATAAGATTGATCTTTCCGCAATTATCAATAACCCGTATCTGAATACAGAACGGGGAATGAAATTTGATCCGGCTCAGGTATATGATTTTGAACTGGAAAAGACGAAAGATATGCAGGTTCTCATGAAAGAATTCAGATCGGCACTTCATACAAAGAAGAAAAAGAAAATTGAGATTACGGTTAAGAATACAGACCGCTCCCTCGGAACAATCTTTGGTTCGGAAATTACAAAACGCTACCAGGATACACTTGAGGATGATACATTTGTTGTCAATTGTACCGGAAGCGGCGGACAGAGTTTCGGTGCTTTCATTCCGAAAGGATTAACATTAAATCTGACCGGGGACAGCAATGACTATTTTGGAAAGGGTCTTTCCGGCGGCAAGCTGACATTGACTGCACCAAAGAATGTGAAGTTTAAACCGCATGAAAATATCATTGTCGGAAATGTTGCTCTTTACGGCGCAACAAGCGGTAAAGCCTTTATCAACGGTGTGGCCGGTGAACGTTTCTGTGTACGTAATTCGGGTGCCCTGGCTGTTGTTGAAGGCGTGGGTGACCATGGCTGTGAATATATGACCGGCGGACGTGTTGTTATTCTCGGTGATACCGGAAAGAACTTTGCGGCAGGTATGAGCGGCGGTATCGCTTATGTTCTTGACGAAAAGAGCGATTTCTATACAAGAGTCAATAAAGAACTTGTTTCTCTCGAACCTGTAACATCCAAATATGATGTTCAGGAACTGAAAGAAATGATCACCGAACATGTGGAGGCTACAGGCTCTGAGATGGGTAAAAAGGTATTGGATAATTTTGTGGATTATCTGCCGAAATTTAAGAAAGTTCTTCCGCATGATTACAGTAAAATGCAGACAGCCATTGCCCATATGGAAGAAAAGGGCTTAAGTGTCGATCAGGCACAGATTGAAGCATTTTATGCAAATAAGAGAGGATAGGAGGTAAGACGTCATGGGAAAACCAACAGGATTTATGGACTTTGAAAGACAGAACAGTACGACAATTGCCCCTGAAGAACGCATTAAAAATTTTAATGAGTTTCATATTCCTCTGAGCAGAGAATGTCAGCAGATTCAGGGCGGACGCTGCATGGACTGCGGTGTGCCGTTCTGCCAGTACGGACAGATGATCGGAGGTATGGCTTCCGGTTGTCCTTTAAACAATCTCATTCCGGAATGGAACGATCTTATTTATAATGGAAACTGGGAGAGAGCATTAAAACGTCTGAAGAAAACCAACAATTTTCCTGAGTTTACATCACGGGTATGTCCGGCTCTCTGCGAGGCGGCATGTACATGCAATATCAACGGACTTCCTGTTTCTGTTAAGGAAAATGAACACGGTATTATTGAATATGGTTACGAGAACGGCTTGATCAAACCGGAGCCGCCGAGGGTGCGTTCCGGCAAAAAGATTGCTGTCATTGGTTCCGGACCTTCCGGTATGGCAGCGGCCGATCAGCTTAACCACAGAGGTCATCAGGTCACTGTATTTGAACGGAACGACCGGATCGGCGGACTTTTAAGATACGGTATTCCGAATATGAAACTTGAAAAAGAAGTGATTGATCGCCGTGTCGATATCATGAAAAAGGAAGGCGTTCGTTTTGTGACAAATACCAATGTGGGTGTTGACATGAAAGCTTCCCGTCTTCTTAAAGAATACGATGCCGTTGTTCTCGCATGCGGAGCTTCCAATCCGAGAGACATAAAAGTTCCGGGACGGGAAAGCGCAGGAATTTATTTTGCGGTAGATTACCTGACGATGGTGACAAAGAGTCTTTTAAATTCAAATCTGACAGACGGAAAAATTCCGGATGTGAAAGATAAAAAAGTGCTTGTTATCGGCGGCGGTGATACAGGAAATGACTGCGTCGGAACATCGATTCGACTGGGAGCCGCATCCGTCCTTCAGCTTGAAATGATGCCGAAGGCACCGGATACACGTGCGGATAACAATCCATGGCCGGAATGGCCGAAAATCTGTAAAACAGATTATGGTCAGGAAGAAAGTATTGCTGTTTTTGGTCATGATCCACGGGTTTATCAGACAACAGTCAAAGAATTTATTGCAGATGACAAAGGTCATGTATGTAAGGCTGTTCTTGTCAAACTTGAATTTAAGAAAGATCCGGAAACAGGCCGTATGAATATGAGTGAAGTTCCCGGAAGTGAGTATGTGGAGGACGTGGATCTGGTACTTATTGCTGCCGGTTTCCTCGGATGCCAGGAATACGTGGCAAAAGCTTTTGGGGTAGAACTTGACGGCAGAACGAATGTGGCTACAGCACCGGGAGAATACCGTACAAACAAAGAAAAGGTATTTGCAGCGGGAGATATGCATCGGGGACAGTCTCTGGTCGTATGGGCGATCCGGGAAGGCCGGGATGTGGCAAAAGAAGTTGATAAATACCTTATGGGTTATACAAATCTTTAGTGGTTTTAGGACGGGTACACGGATACTTTTTGTGTCCATGTACCCGTTCTTTGACTTTTTTGACTAAAAAGTCTTCAATATGTCGAGAAGTAATAATTGAATATTAAAACAGACATGCTATAATGAAGGCATCTTCTATGATATATCAAAAAAGATACATTTCTAAAAGTTTCAATTCAGAAACCGAATCCATAAATATTGAATAAAATTTCATAAGGAGGAAGATGATTGATTAACAGATCTTTTATTATTCAGGCAGAAAATTATGAACTCCATCGGGAGGAGATCGAAAGAGGACCTTATATCCGTCATCTGGATCTGGCACTTACCTGCAGTCAGCTGATCCATATGACACCGAGAGAACTGGTAACAAAAAGAGTGAACTGGGACATGCTTAAAGACTGGGATATGTCTCCGGATGAATTGATGCGGCAGGCGGCGAACGATTCAAAGAAGACACTGGCACCGACCATTGAACCGATGAGTGAGGTTATTAAAGGATTTCTTGTAGAAGAATTTCTGGAAAAGACTTGCGGTGATGTGGAGCGTGCACTTGAAAAGGCAGAGGCCGAATACAGGAAGATGTTTGCTTTAGATGAAGGGGATATCCCTGAAATCTATGTGATCAGCAATGAACTTAGAATACAGGGAGCAGCTGTTGTTTTTTATACGGATATACTTGAAAAATTCGCCCAGGAACAGGGATCCAATCTCATTTTGCTGCCAAGCAGTATACATGAATGGCTTGTACTTCTTGAATCGGAAGCAGGAGGAAGAAAAGAGATGGAAGCCATGGTCAGAGAGGCAAATATGTGCGTTGTCCGTGATGATGAAGTGCTCTCGAACCATGTTTACAGGTATCGTATGGACATAAAGGAACTGGAGATTCTTGGGGCCGGGATGGGAGCTACTGAGTAAAATGGCTAAAACACTGGACAAAAGCAGTCAGAGTTGCTAAAATACTATCTGATAATGCCGTACTTTGCCGAGAGGCAGAGCGTTTGGATAAATTGGAGGAATGAAGATGATTACACAGAGACCGAAGGGTACCCAGGACTGGTATGGCAGTGATATGCATAAACGTACAATCATTGAAGCCGCAGCCAGAGAATTATGCAAAGTATTTAACATTAAAGAAGTCATCACACCTGTATTTGAACATACAGTGCTTTTTCAGAGAGGTGTTGGTGAGACGACAGATGTTGTGCAGAAAGAGATGTATACATTTGAAGATAAGGGTCACCGGAGCATCACATTGAAACCGGAAGGAACAGCAGGAGCGATTCGTGCTTATTTAGAGAACAATATGTATGCGGAACCGGCACCGACAAAATTATTTTATGTGACTCCGGCGTTTCGTTATGAGCAGCCTCAGAGCGGACGTCTGCGTCAGCATCATCAGTTCGGTGTGGAATTTGTGGGATCAAAAAGTCCTCTTGTTGAAGTTGAATTGATTACATTAATTACGACTCTGATCCGCAAGATCGGACTTAAAGATGCAAAACTTCATATTAATAGTATCGGATGTGCGAATTGCAGAAAGACTTATAATGAAGCCTTACTTGCTTATTTAAAGCAGCATGAGGAACATTTATGTCCGACATGCCGGGAACGTATGAAGAAGAATCCGCTGCGTGTCATTGACTGTAAAGTGCCGGAGTGTAAAGAGATCGTCAAAGATGCTCCGCGTACTATTGAATATCTTGACGACGAGTGCCGTGAACATTTTGAAGAACTTCAGAAACTTCTGACAGAGATGAACATTCCTTTCGAGATTGACACGGGTATTGTGCGTGGCCTGGATTATTATACAAAGACAGTTTTTGAATTTGTCAACAGTGACGGATTCACACTGTGCGGCGGCGGCCGTTATGATAATCTGGTACATGAGATTGATGAAAAACAGAATATTCCATCCGTTGGTTTTGGT
The DNA here is from genome assembly GCA_016298055.1 of Frisingicoccus sp. Taxonomy (GTDB): domain Bacteria; phylum Bacillota; class Clostridia; order Lachnospirales; family Lachnospiraceae; genus Frisingicoccus. The sequence continues at coordinate 4,437 of JAEDDO010000065.1, read as the reverse complement.
ATGGGACTTGAGCGTATTCTGTATTTCCTTGAAAAAGAACAGGTAGAGCTTGAACCGGAACCGGGTGTTGAATTGTATGTGGGCGTTCTCGGTAAAGAGGCGCGGGCTCAGGCATATCAGCTGGTCAACACGCTTCGTATGGCAGGCATCATTGTTGAGACAGATTATATGGACAGAAGTGTTAAGGCTCAGATGAAGTATGCCAATAAACTGAAAGCCAAATATACAGTGATCCTCGGCGAGAATGAGCTGAAGGAAAACAGTGCAAGAATTAAAAATATGGAAACCGGTGAGCAGACAGAAGTTGCTCTGGACGCAATAGCTGCTTACTTTATCAAATAACGAAGGAGAGAATATCATGTCTGAATCAATGAAGGGATTAAAAAGAACCCATCGCTGTGCAGAACTTAACGGCAGTAATGTCGGAGAACAGGTCACAGTTATGGGCTGGGTACAAAAAAGCCGGAATAAAGGCGGTATTATTTTTGTCGATTTAAGAGACCGCAGCGGCCTTCTCCAGATTATTTTTGAAGAGGCAGATGCGGGAAGTGAGAATTTTGCGAAAGCAGAGAAACTCCGTGCAGAATTTGTTGTTGCTGTCGTTGGTAAGGTTGAGAAAAGAGCCGGCGGTATTAATGAGAACCTGAAGACAGGTGAGATCGAGATCCGTGCAACAGAGCTCCGCATTCTGTCTGAGTCTGAGACTCCGCCGTTCCCGATTGAGGAGAACAGTAAAACAAAAGAAGATTTAAGATTAAAGTATCGTTATCTTGACCTCAGAAGACCGGATTTACAGCGCAATCTTATTATGAGAAGCAAAGCAGCGACGGTTATCCGCAACTTCCTCGCAGAAGAAGGTTTCTTAGAGATCGAGACACCGATCCTCGGTAAGAGTACACCGGAAGGTGCCAGAGACTATCTTGTGCCGAGCCGTGTGCACCCTGGAAACTTCTATGGTCTTCCACAGTCACCTCAGCTCTTTAAACAGCTTTTGATGTGTTCCGGATATGACCGTTATTTCCAGATCGCAAAATGTTTCCGTGACGAGGACCTTCGTGCAGACCGTCAGCCGGAATTTACTCAGATCGATATGGAGTTATCCTTTGTGGATGTGGATGATGTTATTGATGTGAATGAAAGACTTCTGGCACGTCTGTTCAAAGAGATTATCGGTCTGGATGTACAGCTTCCGATTCAGCGTATGACATGGCAGGAAGCTATGGACCGCTATGGTTCCGATAAGCCGGATACACGTTTTGGAATGGAACTTCAGGATGTCAGTGACATTGTCAAAGACTGCGAATTTGTTGTATTTAAAGGTGCTCTTGAAGATGGCGGTTCTGTTCGTGGTCTGAATGCAAAAGGACAGGGCGGTATGCCTCGTAAGAAGATTGATGCTCTTGTTAAATTTGCAAAAGATTACGGTGCAAAGGGTCTTGCTTATATTGCGATTCAGGAAGACGGAACTGTAAAATCCTCCTTTGCTAAATTTATGAAGGATGAAGAGATGACAGCACTCATTCAGGCTATGGGCGGTGAGAATGGTGACCTTCTTCTCTTTGCTGCTGATAAGAATAAAGTTGTTTATGATGTTCTTGGTGCTCTTCGTCTTGAACTTGCAGATAAGATGGGATTGATCGACAAATCCAAATTCAACTTCCTCTGGGTAACTGAATTCCCACTGCTTGAATGGTCTGAAGAGGAAGGTCGTTATACAGCGATGCATCATCCGTTTACAATGCCTATGGAAGAAGACCTTCAGTATCTTGACACAGATCCGGGCCGTGTGCGTGCCAAAGCTTACGATATCGTACTGAACGGAACAGAGATCGGCGGCGGAAGTGTTCGTATTTTCCAGAATCATGTACAGGAAAAGATGTTTGAAGTTCTTGGATTTGAAAAAGAAGATGCGTATGAACGTTTCGGTTTCCTTTTGAATGCATTTAAATACGGTGTTCCGCCTCACGCAGGTCTGGCTTACGGATTTGACCGTCTGATCATGATCATGGCCGGAATGGACAGCATCCGTGATGTTATCGCCTTCCCTAAAGTAAAAGATGCTTCCTGTCTGATGACAGATGCACCGAATGTGGTAGACGATATTCAGTTAAAAGAACTTGGAATTGGTATTGTCGAAAACGCATAGTTGTGTTATTCTGGTAAAGTGCAAAAACTTTCAAATAATAAAATACGGAGGTACAACATGTATTCATTAGAAGAATTAAGAAGTACAGATGCCCAAATCGCACAGGCAATCGAAGATGAACTTGCGAGACAGAATTCTCATATTGAACTTATTGCTTCAGAAAACTGGGTAAGTCATGCAGTAATGGCTGCTATGGGAAGTCCGCTTACAAATAAATATGCAGAGGGGTATCCGGGAAAACGTTATTACGGCGGATGCGAATGCGTTGATGTGGCTGAGAATCTTGCCATTGAACGTGCAAAAGAACTTTTCGGCTGTGATTATGCCAATGTTCAGCCTCATTCCGGCGCTCAGGCAAATATGGCTGTCTTTTTTGCCATGTTAACCCCGGGAGATACGGTTATGGGTATGAATCTTGACCATGGCGGTCATCTGACCCATGGCAGCCCGGTAAATATGTCCGGTAAATATTTTAACATTGTACCTTACGGTGTAAACGACGAAGGTTTTATTGATTATGAAGAACTTCGCCGCATTGCACTTGAAGCAAAACCAAAGTTAATTGTTGCAGGTGCCAGTGCCTATGCAAGAACAATTGATTTCAAGAAATTCAGAGAAGTGGCAGATGAAGTCGGTGCATATTTAATGGTGGATATGGCACACATTGCCGGTCTTGTAGCAGCAGGCCTTCATCCAAGTCCGATTCCATATGCAGATGTAGTGACAACAACAACACATAAAACACTTCGCGGCCCTCGTGGTGGTCTGATTCTTGCCAACGAAGCGGCTGCTAAGAAGTTTAACTTTAATAAAGCTGTATTCCCTGGCATCCAGGGCGGTCCGCTTATGCATGTGATCGCAGCAAAGGCTGTATGTTTTAAAGAGGCTCTTACAGATGAGTTTAAAGCTTATCAGAAACAGATCATTGATAATGCACAGGCGCTTGCAAAAGGCCTTATGTCCAGAGGTATCAATATTGTCTCCGGCGGAACAGACAATCATCTGATGCTTGTTGATCTGATCAGCCTCGGTTTAACAGGAAAACAGGCAGAGAAGATGCTGGATGAAGTGCATATCACATGCAATAAGAATACGATTCCGAATGATCCACAGTCTCCGTTTGTAACAAGCGGCGTTCGTCTCGGAACACCATCTGTGACAACACGTGGACTTAAGGAAGAAGATATGGATGCGATTGCTGAGGCTATTGCTTTGACATTGAAAGATTTCGAGGCAAATAAAGAGAAAGCCAGAGCTATTGTTGACAGCATCACAGCAAAATATCCATTAAACTAATGTAATTCATTGTTCAGGCTCCGGCATCGTGTCCGGAGCCTTTTAACAGTCAGGAGATGAGAAGATGAAAGTATTATTGATTAACGGAAGTCCTCATGAACACGGATGTACCGACAGAGCCCTCAAAGAGGTGGCAGCTTCATTAGAAAAAAACGGTGTGGAAAGTGAGATTTTCTGGATCGGAAAAGGCGATATCCATGGATGTATTGCCTGCGGAACATGCGGCGGCAGCAGCAACCATTGTGTATTTGATGATACGGTAAATAAAGCTCTCGAAAAAATGCAGGAATCCGATGGACTTATTGTGGGATCACCGGTATATTATGCATCACTCAACGGTGCTTTAAGTGCATTTTTAGACAGAATGTTCTATGCGGGTGCATGCTTCCATCATAAACCGGCGGCAGCGGTAGCCTCTGCAAGAAGAGCAGGTACAACAGCAACATTAGATATTATTCAGAAATATTTTACGATCAGCCAGATGCCGATTGTATCTTCCCAGTACTGGAATATGGTGCACGGTTCTTCACCTGCGGATGTGGAACAGGATCTGGAAGGCCTTCAGACGATGCGCACACTTGGAAAAAACATGGCATGGATGCTCAAATGTATTGAGGCCGGAAAAAATGCAGGAATTGATATTCCTGAAACAGAAGAAAAAATTAAGACAAGTTTTATTCGATAAGCGATAATGGGGACAGGTTTCTGCTAAAAGCATGAACCTGTCCCCCAGTGTCCATTGGAATCAGTCCCAATGGTGACCTTTATGTTTTTGTTCCTGATGGTGGCCAGAGGCAGATGTTTCTTCACATGAGGTTTCTTCTAAGGATGAAGAAGCATTCGTTGTCTCACCGTCGGATAATTCGGAAATACGATTCTGAATTTCTTTCATTGACCAGCCCTGGATATCTTCCGGTGTTATATTCGGATCCAGTTCTTTCAATTCTAAAAAAGCTCTGTATTTGCCAAGAGAGAGTCCACAGTCATGGGCTTCT
>JAEDDO010000258.1 GCA_016298055.1 Frisingicoccus sp. | reverse complement strand
GGATTTCGAATATTTTTAGGATTTTGGGAGCGTGAAACGCGGAAAAATCCGTAGGTATCATGGGGCAAATTCGTTTGACCCAAACATCATTATTTTATTGAAAAAAATGAAAAGATATGTCACAATGATAGAAAGAAAATGGAGGGACTAAAGGATGGAATATGTAACATTAGGAAAGACCGGATTAAAGATATCACGTATGGGTTTCGGCGGTATTCCGATTCAGAGAATTGATGCAGACGGAACGAAAAAGCTCATGAAGATGCTTGTGGAGAAAGGTCTCAATTATATTGATACAGCAAGAGGATACACGGTAAGTGAAAGTTTTATCGGAGAAGGTATTGAGGGTATGCGGGACCGTTTTGTTCTTGCGACAAAGAGTATGTCACGGACAAAAGAGGCTATGGCAAAGGATATTGATATAAGTCTCGGAAACCTGAGAACAGACTATATTGATCTGTACCAGGTACATAATCCGAATATGGAACAGTTACTTACAGTCATCGGTGAGGGCGGTGCACTTGAAGCCTTGAAAGAGGCGAAAGAGGCGGGGAAGATCGGCCATATCGGAATAACAGTACATTCTCTGGAAGTCTTTGAAAAAGCTTTGGAGATGGACTGGGTGGAGACAATTATGTTTCCTTATAATATTGTGGAGCGTCAGGGTGAGGAACTTATTCACAAATGTGCAGAGAAAAATATCGGCTTTATTGATATGAAACCTCTTGCCGGCGGTGCGATTGAGGATGGCAGACTGGCTCTTCGTTTTGTCTGTGCGAATCCGGATGTAACGGTTGTGATTCCGGGAATGTATGATGTTTCTGAAATTGAGAAGAATATGGAAGCGGTGGAAGATCGGAGCGCACTGACAGCAGAAGAGCTTGAAGCTATGGAGAAGGTGCGTAAGCAGCTTGGAACCAATTTCTGCAGACGGTGTAATTATTGTCAGCCGTGTACTGTTGGCATCAATATTTCCGGATGTTTCCTCTTCCAGGGCTATCTTGACCGGTACGGACTTGAAGACTGGGCAAAAGACCGATATGGTGCCATGGCCGTAAAAGCCGGTGCATGTGTGGAGTGCGGTGCATGTGAGACACGCTGTCCGTATAATCTGCCGATTCGTCAGATGCTCAAAAAATGTGCGGAAGAATTTGGAGCGTAAAATGACAATGAAAAGAGGTGCTTACCTATTGGGCTGCAGGTAAGCACCTTTAATATTTATAGAAGGTATCTTATTGTCTTTTTTCTTATTTATAGTCTTTTAAGGAAATACTTGTGTTGTCGTCACCGATAAAGGAGATGGAAACAACTTTGTTGTATTCGGGATGAACCGCTTCGAAATCGTACTGGAAACTGTAGATTCTGTTGACAATAACCTGAGTAAATCCGGCAGCTTTGCAGAGTTTTGCGTAGGCCATGGCAGACTCTTTTGTCCAGTCTTCGCCAATAATAGCTGCTGAAAATTTATTCTCAGTAGCGGAAGCACTGTCGACTGTGGCTTCAGGTACAGGAAGGATTTCCGGCCATTCAACTTCGGCATTTGCCTGGCTTTCTACTGTTTCGGAAGTTGTTGTAGTTGCTGTATTTGTGTTCGTGCTGCCGCATGCGGTAAACGCGAGTAATGTACTTAAAGTTAATAATAAACAAGATAATTTTTTCATAATAAACGCCTCCTGAATGATGTCTTTGTTTTTTGCTACTTCCCTATTCTACACAAAAGGATTGGGATGTCAATAATTGTTATTTTATTCTCAATTTCACTGTAATTTATGAAAACTGATAAAATTAATGAAAAATTTAGATTATTCCTTGAAAAAATGTTCAAATTGAACATAAAAGGAAAAAGCCGAAAAAATATCTTCGGCTTTCCTTAAAAGTAAAATGGTCATTTTTTCTTTTTTTGCAGTTATTCTTGACAAATGATTTTTTTGAGGAACAATTGGTGAATCCGTGTATCTTCATCTAATTCCGGGTGAAATGCCACACCGATTTGATTTTTATAGGAAACGCCTACAATGTTTTCATCGACTTTTGCCAGAATATGAACATCCTCTCCGACAGAGTCAATGTAAGGAGCTCGTATGAAAGTCATCGGAACATCCTGTTCTGAGCCGAAGCCGGATTTTGTGTGGAAACTTCCGAGCTGACGTCCGTAAGCATTCCTGCGGACGGTCACAGGCAGTGTGCCGAAATAAACGTGATCGTCATTTGA
>JAEDDO010000257.1 GCA_016298055.1 Frisingicoccus sp. | reverse complement strand
AAGATTATGACATCGTGGTTTCATATTTGGAGGGACCCACGTCCAGAATCGTGGCGGGTTGTGACAAGCCGGATGTCAAAAAGGTCGGCTGGCTGCACATTGAACTGAACACGCCGGCCCTTGCGGCCCGGGGCTTTCGTAGTCCGAAGGAGGCAAAATATTTCTATGACCGATTTGACCGGTTAGTGGCGGTATCCAACAACGTAAAAGCATGCTTCTTGCAAAATCTGCCCGTAGAAACGCCCATTGATGTGCTGTATAACACCAATGAGACGGAGCAAATCAGAGAACTTGCAAAGATTGTGCCTGACGGTATGCGCTTTCCGAAAAAGGAGCCGGTCATCAGAGTTTGTTCCGTGGCAAAGCTGATGAAAACCAAGGGCTTTGACCGGCTTCTGAATGTACATAGAAGGCTGCTGGATGAAGGGTATCCCCATAAGATTTATATCCTCGGTATTGGCGAAGAAATGAGATACCTCGAAGCAAAGATTCATGAATATGGCGCGGAAGACAGCTTCCTCCTGTTGGGATTTCAGGATAATCCCTACCAATATGTATCCCGCTGTGACTTGTATGTTTGTTCTTCCCGGCGGGAGGGCTTTTCAACTGCCGTGACGGAAGCGCTGATCGTCGGAACGCCGGTGGTCAGCACGGACTGTTCCGGGGCCCGGGAGCTGCTCGGGGACCATGACGAGTATGGCCTGGTGGTGGAAAACAGTGAAGAAGGAATCTACCGGGGCATGAAGAAGATGCTTTCCGATCCCGCTTTGCTGGCACACTACCGGGAAAAGGCCAAAGAAAGAGGTAAATCATTCAGCCGCGAGCAGACGGTGAAAGCGGTTGAGGATATGCTGGAGCAGCTGTAACACGGACGCTGGTTCATATTAAGTGCTATGGGAGAAGTAACATACTGAATTTATTGAAACCTCACTTAACAGTTCAAAGGAGAATGCACATGAACATTGTATATTCCAGTGATGAAAACTATGCTCAACATCTTTGTGTGTCATTGGTGTCATTACTAGAGAACAATAAAGAAGACCTTTCGATGAATTTGTTTATTATATCTAATAAGATATCTGATGCTTCTAAAGATAAAATTTCAGATGTTGCAAAGCGATACGGAAAAAAGATTGAGTGGATAGATTTTTTGCCGTTTCAAAGCGAATTAAACTTAGATATGGAATGGCCTATTTCTATCAGTTCTTATGCACGCCTTTTTATTGCGGAGATGTTGCCTGCTTGGTGCAAGAAAGTCATTTATCTAGATTGTGATACAGTTGTTTGTAGCTCGTTGTCAGGAATGTGGGCAGTAGAAATGAAGAACTGCTCTGTGGCGGGAGTCGAGGATTTGATACAGAACGAATTTAAAGAAAAAATTGGTATGAATCTTGCTGATCACTATATAAATGCAGGAATTCTCCTGATAGACCTGCAAAAATGGAGAGAGAAAAATCAGGGAAAACTTTTTCTTGATTTTATTAATGATTATAAAGGTCGAGTAACGCATCATGATCAAGGTGTCATTAATGGCACTTTACATCAAGAATGTTTAATTTTACCCCCGCAGTACAATGTAATGACGCCTTTTTTTACGAAAAAATATAATGATATACGAAGTTTTTATCAATTGGCACAATATTATTCTGAAGAGGAAATTCAGCGTGCAACCACGAAACCTGTTATTATTCATTACACACCAGAATGTGTAGGTCGAGTTTGGGAATATGATTGCAAACATCCAAAAGTCGATTTATACAGAAAATATTTAGATCTTACCCCATGGAAAGGAAATCTTATGCACGCAAAAAAAATACCGCTGAAATTACATATTTTGTACTGGATGCAAAAGAATTTACCAATAACCGTTATTAGTTTTCTCTTGAAATTTAAACGAGCAATTGATACAGGGAAAAAAACATGAAGATTTGCTTCTTAGTATCTGACCTGTCTTGGAGCGGCGGTACGATTAAAATGACATCACTTTTATCAAATGCATTATCTCACAGACATGAAGTATACATATTGAGTCTGCATCAAGAACGCGATTTTTGCCTTTTTCCTGTGAAAAAAAATGTGTGTCATATTGTACTCACGCCAACAATAGACAGACTTTGTATTCTGACTCAAATTAAAGAGATACACCAATTTATCAAGCAAAATCAAATCGACTGTGTGATCAATGTGGATACGGGCATGAGCATTTACGGGATTCC
>JAEDDO010000064.1 GCA_016298055.1 Frisingicoccus sp. | reverse complement strand
TCTTCAGACAATGAGGTGATAAAAAACTCACCCTTTTCGTGAAAAGCATCAAACCAGCAGTCCAGTCCGTCCACCGAAATATTCTGCAGATTATCAATTTCTGCATGGATTCCCTCACGACACCATTCATATGTATTGCTGAGCGTCGTCCGCTCTCCATTCATCTCAAAAATATAGGACCTGTCCGCATCATAATAATCCCCGATGTCCTGAAGAATATGTTTAAGTGTCGTCTTATCTTTCGGTTTATCTAAATATCCCCGCATAAAATTGCGGATGGCTTCTTCCTGATTTTTTGTATTCATCCCATTCCCAAAAATTTCTCCCATAGCATACCTCCCGAATGCTTTTTGTCTATCACTTTATTTAATTATAGCAAAGCAGTGATACATAAGCAATGGAGGAATCTTCTTTTTCTTTACATCCCTTTACTTGCCAATCCGGTATCTGTATGTTAAACTCTCTGTAAGCAAATACATGCTAAAATCAAAAAGGCAGGTAAACTATGAAGTATACAAAACAGATTATTTTCATGGCATTTGTTCCCCTGATTACGTTTCTCATCTGTCTGTTGTTCTTTCTCTTTATTTCATCTTTTGCAAAAACACAGCAGATGCAGGTGAACGCTGCATCCACTAATGAACAGCTCTTACATAATGAAAAAATCCAGACCCTTAACCCGAAACATAATGCCGGTGATTCGAATCCGGTTCTGGTCGAACAGATTAATCTGGCTCAATATCTTCACGGCAATCTTAAATTTATCTCTGAACCTTACACTTTTTTAAAAGAAACGTCAGATAAAAAATCAGACCTTCTTCACTCAAAAAAAGAAGAACCGGAAGCTTCTCAATCTTTTACATGGAACGGAAGCCGGCTGACTGCAGGCTCCGGCGTTAATTATGGCCCAAGCGGAAAAGAAACCTATTACAACCTGGATATGACCGGTGTTATCTATATGATGCGATGCCTCGGCAATACAGATGAATACTGGGTTCGTTCCGACGGCTGCAAAATGCTTGGAAATTATATTATGATCGCCGCCAACCTGAGCGTTCATCCGAGAGGAAGCCTGGTGCAGACAAGTCTTGGAACAGGCATTGTCTGTGATACCGGTTCATTTGCCGAAGAAGATCCGAATCAGATTGATATTGCCGTGACCTGGTAAAAAAAATTCCTGCATCAGGAAAGTCATTTTTTTAACTTACCTGATACAGGAATCTTTCTATATTTATTATCTTACTTCTTTCAGCACCTCGATCAATTCCGGAATTACTTCAAAAAGATCTCCTACAATGCCATAGTCTGCCACATCAAAAATCGGTGCATCCGGATCTTTATTGATGGCAACAATACAATCTGAACCGGACATTCCCATCGTATGCTGCATCGCACCGGAAATGCCACAGGCAATATAGAGCTTCGGAGAAACGATCTTACCTGTCTGTCCGACCTGATAAGCATATGGCACCCAACCTGCATCTACAATAGCACGGGATGCGGCCGGTACCCCATTCAATTCTTTTGCAAAGTCTTCAATGATCTTATAACCTTCCGGCGATCCGATTCCGCGTCCTGCGGCCACAATGATCTCTGCCTCTTCCAGCTCGACCCGCTCTGCAACTTCCTTGACTCTTTCAATAAGTTTTAAACGAATATCTTCTTTCGCAATATGGATATCCTCCCGGATAATAACCCCGGTCCGGTCTCTGTTCTTTTTCGCTTTTTTAAATATTCCCTGACGCACCGTACCCATCTGCGGACGATGACCCGAACAGAGAATGGCTGCCATTAAATCTCCGCCATAAGTCGGTCTGGTCCAGATAACGTTGCTGTTCTCTTTATCATAGTCCATGATCGTACAGTCTGCGGACAGTCCCGTGTTCAGATTACAGGCTACCCTTGGCCCCAGATCACGTCCATTGTGTGTCGCTCCCAAAAGAATAATTGATGGTTTATATTTATGTACCAGTGTTTCAAGAGCATATCCGTAGGCATCTGTAGAATAGTTATAATATTCATCACCTTCTACAAGCAGAACTTCATCGGCACCGTAAGCAATCGCCTCATTCGCAATATTTTCCACATTACCGCCGATGACGACTGCCACAAGCTTCTGTTCCATCTTATTCGCAAGTTCTCTGGCAGGAGCAAGCAGTTCATAACCGACCGGCTTTGCAATATTTTCTTCTGTTTCAATATATACCCATAAATTCTTCCACTCGTCTTTATTCATGGTCTTACCCCCTATCCCAATTTTTTTGCTTCTCTGAGCAAATCAACCAGTTTCACTGCAGATTCTTTCGCCGTCTCTTCTGAAATCTTAACACAATGTTTATTTCTGACCGGCGCATATATTCTGTCAACTCTCGTAGGAGAACCGTCCACACCGCATCTGGATAAATCCAGTCCCGGAATATCTTTTGACGTAATGATCGTGATCGGCTTTTTATTCGCCTCCAGCTTACTCTTAATTGATGGGTATCTAGGATTATAAATTGGCTTCTCAACAGTGACAACTGCCGGTTTTCGGACAGACACCATATCATATCCCTGATCACTGCTTCGTTTTACGATAATCGTGTCACTTCCATTCGTAACTTCCAGAGCATACGTCACCTGAGCAATACCCAGATGGGCTGCAAGTTCCGGTCCCACCTGTCCCGTCTCACAGTCAACGGCCTGCTTTCCGGCCATAATAAGATCAAAAGCCCCTTCCCTGCTTTCGATCATCTTGATAGCGGAAGCCAGAATATAACTTGTTGCCAATGTATCCGACCCTTTGAACACATCCTCATCGCAGCACAGATATGCCTTGTCCGCCCCGACAGAAAGACATGTTCTGAGCGCTTCCTCTGCCTGCATAGGTCCCATAGATAAAACCGTAATCTCCGTGTTTTTCGTAACTTCCTTAATACGTACGGCCACCTCCAGCGTATACGCATCAAAAGGGTTGATGATACTCGGAACACCTTCACGGATCAGGTTATTTGTAACCGGATCAATTTCAATCTCTCTTGCATCTGGAACCTGCTTCACACATACTAGAATCTTCACCTTGCTACCTCCCATTAAATAATATAGTCCCCGAAATCAGGAAGGCTTCGAAACAAAGCTCCCTGACTTCATTCCCTGCATAAAATCCCTTAATTTTTATTATACACCTTTTTTGAGAGTATAGCGATAATTTTTTAACAAATTTATTTTAAATCTTCCAAAAACAAAGTTACATCTTTCATTGTGTAATCGACAGCAATATACTCCGGAATTCTTTTCAGAACTTCCGGCACATCTTTATCCGGCATCCCGGGAAAAATAATCCCAACGGCAAGAAATGCGGCTGCAAGAAAGCAACGAAACAGGAAAAAAATCCCGGGATCCATTCCCGACATATGATCTTCATAACTGCGCACGCTCTGTCCGCTTTCCATACGCATTTTCTCGATTTCTCTCAAACGATCTCTGTCCATAAAAAAACACCATCGAATAACATATTTATATATTATATCGATGATGTTTTTAAATCATTCTTAAGATAATAACATACGGTCGTTTGCGAATTCTCCGCCGCTGGCCTGTTCAAATTTCTTCAGAAGATCACTGACCTCGAGGCGTTTCTTCTCCTCACCGCGCACATCATAAATGATACGTCCCTCGTGCATCATGATCAGACGATTTCCAAGTCGGATCGCATCCTTCATATTATGTGTGACCATCAAGGCTGTCAGGTGATTTTCGTTGACGATCTCTTCTGTCAGATCCAATACCTTTTTCGCTGTCTTCGGGTCAAGAGCGGCCGTATGTTCGTCGAGAAGCAGAAGTTTAGGCTTTTTAAGTGTTGCCATTAAAAGCGTCAGTGCCTGTCTCTGACCACCGGAAAGAAGTCCGACTTTCGATGAGAGGCGATCTTCAAGTCCTAAATCCAAACGGGTCAAAAGCGTTTTATACTGTTCTTTTTCTTCTTTTGAAATACCCCAGCGAAGTCCTCTTTTTTCACCTCTTCGAAGTGCAAGTGCAAGATTCTCCTGAATCTCCATGTCCGCCGCCGTACCGCGCATCGGATCCTGGAAAACACGTCCAAGATATTTTGCACGGGCATGTTCCGGAAGGCGTGAAATATTGACGCCATCTAACGTAATCGTTCCCGAATCGATCGGATAAACACCGGCAATCATATTCAATGTAGTTGACTTACCTGCACCGTTACCACCGATGATCGTCACAAAATCTTCCGGTTCCAGATGGAGATTGATGCCGTTGAGCGCTTTCTTTTCATTGATCGTACCTGCATTAAATGTCTTTCTTACATTTGAAATTTTAAGCATCCTCTTCTCCTCCTTCCGAATAGGAATGTTTCAGACGATATTTTTCCATAGCCACAGGCACACAGAGAGCCAGTGCTACAATAATAGCTGATAATAACTTCATGTCATTTGCATCCATACCAAGCTGGAGTACAATGGCACGGATCAAAAAGTAAACAATTGAGCCGACAACTGCGGATATTAATCGTCCGGCAAAGTTACGCACCTTACCCATAAGGACATCACCGATAACAATGGCGGCCAGACCGATAACGATAGCACCGGTTCCCATACCGATATCTGCATATTTCTGGCTCTGGCACACAAGCGCACCGGAAAGACCTACAAGACCATTGGCCATCATGAGAGCGATCATCTTTGTCATTTTTGTATTCACACCAAGTGCACGGATCATATCTTCATTATTACCTGTCGCACGCAGAGCGGAACCGATCTCTGTACCGAAAAACCAGTATAAGAGGAAAATAACGGCTCCCGCAATAACAAGACCGATCAGTCCCGATGCTAAAGATGTCTTCATGCCTGTTGCATCAACAAGACCGGAAAAAATTGTACCGGTTTTTAATAATGGAATATTACTTTTTCCCATAATACGAAGGTTAATTGACCAGAGAGATATCTGTGTCAGAATACCGGCCAAAATTGCCGGAATTTCAAATACTGTATGCAGGAAACCTGTGACAGCACCTGCCAGAACACCTGCGGCTGTCGCGATCAGAAGGGCAATGAACGGATTCACTCCGTGGGTAACGACCAGTGTGGCACATACACATCCGCCCAGTGCAAAACTTCCGTCAACCGTAAGATCGGCTATATCAAGAATCTTATAGGTAATATAAACTCCAAGCACAAAAATACCCCAGAGGATACCCTGGGACGCCGCACCCTGAAGTGCCAGTAAAATACCACCAATATTCATGTGTGTTTCTCCCCTTTATCTTATTCGAAGTTTTACTAAAAAAAGCCCCGGCAAATATGTTTCATATTTGCCGGAGTTATTTTTAAGTAATGGAATTATTCAAGTCCGGAAATATCAATTCCCAATGTTGCTGCTGTATCTTCATTGCCAATGAATTCGCATTTTTCTTCTGGATAATATTCAATTGGCATTGTAGCAGGATCAGCACCTTCTGTAAGGATCTTAACAGCCATCTGGCCTGCAAGGTATCCTAATTCATAGTAGTCGATACTATATGTACAAAGAGCACCTGCATTTACCATACCTTCTTCACCGGCAATAACCGGAAGATTGTTTTCATTAGCAACCATAGCAACTGTGTTCATACCAGCAGCGATTGTATTATCTGTAAAGCTGTATAATGCATCAACTTTGCCGACTGCAGATTCAACTACAGACTGGATCTCGTTGGAGCTTGCTACTGAAAATTCTACAACTTCAAGACCTGCAGCTGCACAAGCTTCTTTTGTCATCTCAAGCTGGATAGCGGAGTTGCTTTCAGCTGAACAGTAAAGAACGCCAACTGTCTTTGCATCCGGAAGAACTTTCTGAAGAAGACTGATCTGAGCTTCGATTGGAGTTAAATCAGAAGAACCTGTAACATTACCGCCAGGAGCATCGTTTGATTCAACAAGACCGGAAGCAGCGAAATCTGTGATAGCTGTACCAACGATCGGAATCTCTGTTGTAATACCTGCAACAGCCTGTGCAGCAGGTGTAGCGATTGCAAGAATCAGATCATCGCCATCATTTACAAGTTTCTCAGCAATTGTCTGACATGCTGTCTGGTCACCCTGTGCATTCTGCTGATCAATTGTATAAGAAATTCCGGCATCATCAAGGGCTGCAACAAAACCTTCATTAGAAGCATCAAGAGCAGCATGTTCTACAAGCTGTAATACACCGATCTTGTAAGTTGTTCCGTCTGCAGCAGCTTTTGTTTCTGCTGTTGTCTCAGTTGTTGTTTCAGCAGCTTTTGTTTCTGCTGTTGTTTCTTTTTTGCTGGAACCGCAGGCTGTTAAAGAAGCCACGATCATCGCACCTGCCAGTACCATAGCAAGACCTTTTTTCATAAATTTCATCCTCTTTCCTTTTTACTTCATCACATAAAAGCGTTGAAGCATTGCTTTTCTATAATAATAAATCATTTAAAGAAAAAAGTCAATTCTTTTTCTTGCGTTCAAACCGGTTTTCAGTCCCTTTTAAAAGGCGTTTAATATTCTCACGGTGACGCATCCAGGCCATCAGCCAGAAAACCACGCTGATACCGAATAAATGCCACTGACCAGGATAAAAAATGAGGACACCGATCGGAAAGGCAAGGCTCATGTACAATGATCCTACAGACACATAACGGGTCGTAAAAAAGATCAGAAAAAATCCGATAATACCAAGAAGACCGATGCGAATATCCAGTGCAAGCATCACACCGGAAGTGGTCGCAATCCCCTTGCCGCCTTTAAATTTCAGATAAAAAGGATAGTTGTGACCCAAAGCCACACCAAGTCCGGTATAAGCCAGAAGCAGATTAAAATCCATGTTCGGTGTCAGAATATGTCCAAAAATCACATATTTGACCAGCAAAATAGCAAAAATCGCTTTCAGTGCATCTCCAAGATAGGTAATATAACCGGCCTTTTTCCCGAGAACTCTCAGTGTATTGGTCGTACCCGCATTGCCGCTTCCATAATTACGAATATCAATACCGTGACATCTTCCGTAAATATAGCCGGTCTGGAAACATCCAAAGAAATAACCGATCAACAGGCACAGAAAAATATCTCGTATCATTTTTTATTTTTCCTTTCTCTCACGGATAATGAATTTCAAAGGTGTTCCCCTGAAACCGAAAGCTTCTCTTATTTTATTTTCAATATATCGTGTATAAGAAAAATGGGTCAGTTCCTTGTCATTGACAAAAATAACAAATGTAGGCGGTTTTACAGCCACCTGAGTAATATAATATAATTTCAGACGGCGGCCCTTGTCTGACGGCGGCTGCTTTAAGGCAACAGCCTCTGCCATGATTTCATTAAGCACACCGGTTCCGATTCTCAAAGAATGGTTCTGAATGACCATATCGATCAGTTCATAAAGCTTTGTAATACGCTGTCCGGTCATCGCAGAAATGAACACAATCTCTGCGTAAGGCATATAGGCCAGTGTCTCACGAATCTTTTTCGTATGTTGATAAATCGTTTTATCATTTTTGACAACCGCATCCCACTTGTTGACTGCAATGATAACCCCTTTGCCCCGCTCATGAGCAATGCCGGCAATTTTGGCATCCTGCTCTGTCACACCTTCTGTGGCATCAATCATCAAAAGAACGATATTGGCCCGCTCAACGGCAGCTACCGCACGGATAATACTGTAACGCTCAAGATCTTCTTTAATTTTATTCTTTCTGCGGATTCCGGCCGTATCAATAAATACATATTCCTGGCCATGGTACTTAACGACAGTATCAATGGCATCTCGGGTCGTACCGGCAATGTTGGATACGATGGAGCGCTCCGAACCGCACAGTTTATTTATGAGTGAAGATTTTCCCACATTCGGTTTTCCGATGATTGCAATTCTCGGACGGTCATCCTCTTCCTCCTGGGCAGAGCCTTCAGGAAAATACTTGACCACTTCATCCAAAAGGTCACCAAGACCAAGCTGGGATGCAGCAGAGATTCCAAATGGATCACCGATACCCAGATTATAAAACTCATAAATATCCGCCTCATACTTTTTAAAGCTGTCCACCTTATTGACAGCAAGAACGATCGGTTTTCCGGAACGGCGCAGCATATCGGCTACTTTGTAGTCTGCATCGATTACTCCCTGCTGAACATCTGTCACAAAAATAATGACATCCGCAGTAGCAATGGCAATTTCCGCCTGCTCACGCATGCTTGATAAAATCAAATCCCGGCTCTCCGGTTCGATACCACCTGTATCCACCATTGTAAACTGTTTGTCAAGCCATGTGACATCTGCGTAAATACGGTCACGCGTAACACCCGGTGTGTCTTTAACAATAGATATCTTTTTACCGGCCAGGACATTAAATAATGTGGATTTTCCCACATTCGGACGGCCGACAACCGCCACGATCGGTTTACTCATAATTTTATTCTCCTTCTATTCCATTAATTTCGATTCCCTGTGATACAAGGGCATCGAAGAGGTCATTTCCGTTTGATTGTACAATACGTACCGGAACTTGTAAAGTTTTTTCAATTTCATTTATATGCATATCGTCTAAAAGCACGTCTTCACCGCTTCGAAGCACATTGACCGGAAGCAAAAGTTCGGAACCGAGCGTCCGGTTTTTAAGCTGGGCCACAATATCCTGACCGGTCAAAAGTCCGGACACTGTAATCTGCGGTCCAAAAAAGTCATTGGTCACCTCAACCACATCCACATGGATATTCGGATACACCGCATTCAGATCCTTTACCAGTTCCTTAAGAAAAGGGCCTGCCAGTTTTCCGGTGGCAATTGTACAGTGTTTCTCGAACAGCTTAGACGATTCCGAAAAACGTGCCTCTTCGAGGGCTTCATGAAATTCCCGCTCCTGCAGTCTTAACATGCCTACGCCGTTTTCAAGCTGAACATACCCGTCATAATTGTCCTCCTCCGGCAGCGGTTCCCCGGCAAGAATATACCATTCATCACTGGCATGGACAAAATGGGTGCCGTATTCTTCCATAAACTGATCCTGCAATGTATGAATCGTCTTTAATACGGCTTTTGCATCTTCACGATCAAAAGGTTCCAGAGGGTAAAGTCCCTCTCTGTGTCTTGAAATGCCGACCGGAACAACCGAAAGGCTTTCCATAAAAGGAAGGAATCCTCCAAGATCCTGAATCGTCTTTTCCAGCTCTTTTCCGTCATTCACCCCTTTACACAAAACGATCTGGCCATTCATGATCGTCTCCGCCTCATAAAGTTTTTGAATCTGATCCATGATTTTTCCGGCAAAGCGATTGTGGAGCATCATACACCGAAGCTCCGGATTTGTTGTATGCACGGATATATTGATCGGCGATAATTTATATCGTATAATTCTGTCCAGATCCTTATCCTTCATATTGGTCAATGTAATATAATTGCCCTGCAAAAAAGAAAGTCTTGAGTCATCGTCCTTAAAATACATTGTCGGCCGCATCCCCTTTGGCAGCTGATCAATAAAACAAAAAATACATTTATTCGTACAGGAATGGTATTCATCCATCAAACTGGATTCAAATTCAATCCCCAAATCCTCGTCCATATATTTATCAATCTCAAAAAGAAGTACCTCACCGTTCTTCTTGAGCACAGTCATCTCGATATACGTATCATTGATCAGATAGCGATAATCAAAAACATCTTCGATCCTTTCGCCATTGACTTCAAGGACCCGGTCTCCCGGTTCAAGCTCCAGCTCTTCACCGATGCTTCCCGGCAAGACCTGTTTAATGATGTGTCCTGATTCCATCCCTCATTCATCCTTTCTCATTATTTTAAACATAAAAATGCAGCAAGACTACCCCTGTTTGCGCCCGTCTTCCTGTGGGACCATAAAAGATCCGGATGACATCCGGTACACCACCGGGTCACGGTAATATTTTCCGGACGCATTCCCGCATCCACCATCACCTGATAGTTCGCTTCCCACAGATTCAGCTGAAACTTGTGATCCGGTTTTTCATATACAAGCCGGTCGCTGACGCGGAAAGATTTCAAAAACACTTCCGCCACATCTTCACTGACTTCATAACAGGACTGGCAGATGGAAGGTCCGATCACACCAATAATATCTTCCGGACGGGAGCCGTAGTGCTCCGTCATCGCCTCAACCGTATTTTTACCGATGCGGGCTGCCGTTCCTCTCCACCCGGAATGTGTCAGTCCGATGGCTTTTTTTACCGGATCCACAAAAAACAGGGGAACGCAATCGGCATGATAGGTGATCAGCACAAGTCCCGGCACATTCGTCACCTGTCCGTCAATGTCAAATACTGTTTTCGGTCGGGTGATCCCGTGTCCCGCATCTTTTTCCGTCACTGCCCTTACATTGGCTGTATGTGTCTGGTCCGTCGACACAATTTTTTTCCAGTCCATACGGATCTCCGAGCAAAATCGCTCAAAGTTTTTATCCACTGCTTCTTTATTATCTCCCCGTGTATAAGATAAATTCATCGACCGGAAATGGCCCCCGCTCACACCGCCGAGCCGTGTGGAAAACCCATGTTCCACACAGCCGGTATCATCCAGTGCCTTATAGCGTATTACAGGAATATCCGCATCCCAATTCACATATTCTCTGTTGTCTGAATTCATTTCATCCTCCTGTCAGTAAAATGCATTCTCTATATGTTCCATACGGCCCTGAGAAAATGTGATCACATCAAACCGATACTCTGTTTCTGTGCTTAACCGGCTTTTATAAATATAATCCCGGGCCGTACGCAAAATCTTTCTCTGTTTTAAAGGTGTCACGGCTTCAGCCGGATCTCCCCAATTGGCCTTTGAACGGCCTTTAACCTCAACAAAGACAACTGCGCCTTCCTCTGACCGGACAATCAGATCGATCTCTCCGTAACGACAGTGATAATTTTTCTCGAGTGTCCGATAACCTTTTGACTTCAGGTAATCTTCTGCCGCATCTTCATAGTCTTTTCCTGCTTTTCTTGTATTCATAT
>JAEDDO010000063.1 GCA_016298055.1 Frisingicoccus sp. | reverse complement strand
AGGGAGAGGGTATAATTTGGTTGAACGATGCACCATTTTTGGCGGGTCATTCAACTAGAAAGAGTTGAAAAGCTCGGAGCTGACGGTGTTCAGATTGCAAGCCGTTTTGTTGTCACTGAAGAATGTGATGCTTCTGATGCCTACAAGCAGGCTTATATTAAGGCAACTGAGGATGATGTAAAAATTATTAAGAGTCCTGTAGGAATGCCTGGACGTGCAATTAACAACAAATTCCTTGAAAGCCTCGGTGGAGAAAGAGACCCATTTAAATGTTTCGGCTGTCTTGCAAGATGTAATCCTGCCGAGATTCCTTACTGCATTACAGACCGACTGATTAAGGCAGTTCGCGGAGATGTTGAAAACGGTCTTATTTTTGCTGGTGCTAATGTTGGAAGAATTACAAAAATGACTACTGTCCCTGAGCTTATTGCTGAGTTGGGATTCTAAAAATTAAGGACTTTCATCGTGATAACAGATGAAAGTCCTTATATTATTACTCTGCAAATTCTACATTAACATTTCCGCTTTTTGTTGAAAACTCAAGTTCTTTGCCACCGTTTCCCTTACTATTCATTGGAATATTAACAGAGCCTGAAATTGTATCTACTTCAATGTCATAATTTTGCTGACTGTCAGTTAATTTTAAATCAAATGATCCGGATATACTGTCACCGGATATTTCTTTTTCCACTGTAAATGCATCGATTTCAATATCTCCTGATGTACTGCTGCTTTCAAAAGATTTTACTGAAACATTATCACCTGCTATCTCTCCTGATATTGCGTCACAGCTCAACTCACCTTTTACTGCAACATTCGTAAGTTTCAGATTTCCTAATGTTGAGTCAAACTCCATATTACCATTAACAGTGATATCTGCTAAAGACACAGTACCTGATTTAGTGTCTATAACCAAAGTCTGATTACAATTAACATTTTTCAAGTCAATATCTCCTGATGTAGTATCTAAATTCAAATACTTTTCACATGGAACGTCTGACATCTTAATGCTTCCTGACACTAAACCTATATCATATGAACCCGCATAGTTTTCCGGAATCGTTACAACTACTTTGCAATCCTCATAATCATCAAAATCAGCTGTTGATATCATTTCTGAAATATCTGTAAATACATTGATATTTACTGATGAACTTTTTCTGTCCATTGATAATTTTTTGCCGTTTTCTTTTATAATGTAATCTGAATTCTCCGGATCATCATAATAAGTGATTTTAATGGTCTCATTATTGCCAAGCTCTATCTCTACGTCTTCTGATACAAGACAAAGATTTAATTCTTCAATAGAAGTTTCACTTGCCACATATTCCATCTCTACAAGATTTCTGCTGTTTTTACTAATTTCTTCTTTGCTGCCTTTATTTTTTAATGAAGATGTTATACCTGCTGTTGTAATAATTGCACCAGCTATAACTAACACTCCTCCAACTATACATGCCTTTACTATGTTTTTCATATCAATCCCTACTTTCTAACTATCATTCTTTTAATGCACTTTACCAAAGCTACTGTTGCAAGTATTAAGCCTTTGCTTACATAAAAGCTTGCTATAAGTCCCAAAATAGTAGCTCCACATAAGAGCAATGCTGCTCCAAAATATATAACTGCGGATAAAAGAGAACCTTTAAATATCATGGCGGCAAATGCTATTATGCATGCAAATGTACTTACTCCGAATGAAACTGAAACTACCCAAAAAACAAAAACCACTGACCAGATTGCAACATAAATTCCAAAGACTGTAGCCCCAAAACCTATGGCAAGAGGGAACCACAAAGGACTTCCAACAATAATTAATATTATTGCCCATACAGGGAATTTTTTACCCTCAGTTTTCTCTTTTGCCTTGTATTTTACAATTGTTGTCAGTGGAAGCTCACACATAATCTGCTGTGCTATTTCTTCTGCTGAACCAAGAGAAGCAACTGCCTCCTCCTCTGTCATTCCATCTTCCATTCTGTCATCAATCATCTCTGAATAATACTCTAATGATTTCTCAAGCTCTTCGTAGGGATATTTCCCTATCAATGCTCGTAATCTATTTAAAAATTCCACTTTACTCATTTTCCGTCATCTCCTTTTTAATAAATTTGTAAATGTCCATCATTCCCTGCCATTCCTCAAGGAACTCTGATATTTTTGCTCTGCCGTTCTCTGTAATCTGATAATACTTTCTCAAACGACCATTGTGTTCTGTCGAATACACTGTCACACAGGCTGCGGTCTCTAGTCTCCTTAATATGGGATAGAGCGTTGATTCGGATATTGTCACATATGGCTGTAGGTCTTTTATGATCTTATAGCCGTATGAATCTTCTCTTAGCAGAACACTGAGAACGCATATATCGAGCATTCCACGTTTTAGTTGTACATCCATGCTTTCTCTCCTTTCTTTATACCCCCTGATACATGATACTATATATCGCATAGTATTATATGTCAAGGGGTATTTCTTCGTTTTTTTTTAGAAGGGGGAGTCTTCTCCAACTAGAGATAAAAGAGCAGCATGGAATAATCTGCATTTATCTGCCTGGGATTATTTTATGCTGCTCTTTTTTTCATATTAGAAGCCCTGTTTTTTCTTATAAAGGGTACTCTAAGATATTTGATTTTATACTATTTTATTATATTTTTTACAATTATATTCTCGTATTCTTTTGCATAGCCTTTGTGGATACAGGTTACTGTTACATCATTGCCTTTTCCCTCAAGCTTGTAGCAGTTGTATTCTGTTGAACGATGCACCATTTTTGGCGGGTCATTCAACCACTATATTTAGTAAAAAGTTTTATTAACTCCCCAAATATAGATAATTAGTCTGTTACAAGTCTCATTATAACATAATATGACTGTTTGTGCCAACTACTTTTTCTTGATAATCTGGTTCACCTGCTACCATATAAATATTATTATATTGCTTCTCTGTCAAACGTAAAAGTCTCACTATTCCGGTTTTAGGTGCGTACTCTTCAATTCGTCTGTAATGTTTTTCGGACGCTTTCCTATTTTGCACTATCCGCATATACACTTCCGGTGCTATTCGCAAATAGCCATCTTTATGTAAAAACTTTCGAAGCCTCGTATACTCTGTTTTAGTTCCCCATCTATCTGTTGGACTAAGAATAACAAGTAATCTCATTCCGTAATTCCCTCCATACTTTCAATCGGCAGAATCATTGGTAACTTCAGTTTTTCTGTCGAAGCATCTAAAATAATCCTCTTTAAACTTTCTACCATAATATCAATCGCCGACATTATATTAACCTTGACTCCATCGACGATACAGGCATTATGTAATACATATGCTAATTCTCTTCTTTCTGATTTTGTCAACTGAATATTTGACGCTATATTGTTATGTACTACTAAATCAACTATTGCACGATACGGTTCTATCAAATCATCGGCCAGATTAAATGCATTCAATTGATTGTCATGATGTATTCCAAAAGTTGGATGAAAACCCGTTGCCACCAGTTTTCTTGCAATTGCACTTCTTACAACAGCATAGCCATAATTCAGTCTGCTATTGATAGGGTTCTCACTTCTTCTGTTAAATCCCTCATGATAATATGCAAAATATTCTTTAGCAGCTAATGATTCACAGTAATCCACATTTTCCTCATCTACAGTTGCCACATG
Organism: Frisingicoccus sp.; assembly: GCA_016298055.1. Taxonomy (GTDB): domain Bacteria; phylum Bacillota; class Clostridia; order Lachnospirales; family Lachnospiraceae; genus Frisingicoccus. The sequence goes on along the minus strand of JAEDDO010000063.1, from coordinate 7,306 downwards.
CTCTGCAATTCTTTCCGCACCATCCAAACCCATAATAGACAAAGCTCTGGATTGATTACTTATCTTTTGTTTTATAATATCAATCCATAATTCCATATATTTTTCATGTGTAGTATTTATTTGTGCATGCATTAATTTAGACTGCCTTGCATGACCTTCAAATGGCAACACAATGGCTGTCGGTAAATATCTGTCATCCAGCGTCATCAGTGCCACCTTATTTTGACTTAAGATAGATAAATCCATTGTAGAAAGTCGTATATTAGCACCATGTACCATAATCTGATTCAAGTCCTCTATCGGCACAACTGCAATTCCATCGTCTGTTGTGATTTCCAATTGCCCTTCTTTTATGTGTATTTCTGCTGCATGACTAATTTCAAGTGTACGAAATCCCATAAATGTTACCTCTCAAAGCATCTTTAAGTATACACATTTTATTTCTTTCTCCCCCTCTGAGAAACAGGACTTTTCATCAACTCCGACTTTTGCATTATCCGTATCAGTGCCTGTTTTTCATCCTCCGTCAGCTTATTGTAACGGAGTTTGGTCTGCTTACAGAACACCATCAGAAGTTGTTCTGCCCGACTTCCTGCAAAGGCAGCCACTTCCTCCAAGTCCTGCCGCAGTTCTTCTGCCACAGAGGTCTTCGGTGCTCCGTCACTCCTTCCGATGTGGGCTTTTCTGATATCTTCCAGGATGCTGCCCATATCCTTATGTACCCGGCTACGGAAATAGTCACCTTCCTCCACATGAGCCGACTGCAACAGATACATGGTTTTGTCCTGTTCCGTCGGCTGGTACTTTTCCATGATTTCAGCCCTTGCCACATCCACCCATGCGTTTAGGTTCTGTATTTGCATGGATGCAATCCCTTCCACATATATCTGTATGTCAGCAAGAAGCTTTGTGAAATCCGGGTGGGTTGCCAGTTCACAAAACAGTGCCGTATCCACCCGTTTACTCTTTAATAGCTCTATCATTTCGTCACTCAGATGCAGGTCAGAAAGCTCTGCATTCGGGTGGCTTTTTGTTTCTGTCCGGGCAAGCAGATAATCGGCAGTCACACCGTAAAAGTCAGCCAGACGGTTGATGGCGTGATGGCTGATATCCTTGTAATCCTCCGATTCATAGCTTCCGAGGGCAGATTTTGACAGCCCGGTTTCGTTCGCAAGCTGTTCCAAGGTCAGTCCCCATTCTACCCGTAGATCTTTTAAGCGTTCCTGTATGGTTAATGCCATGGCGTTTTCTCCTATATCTTTTTTCTTCATTCTATCACATTTCCGAGAAAACGGAAATCCCCGTTCTAAAACCTAAAAATCCTACCTTTCGGATATACGGCACAGCCCTCAGAAAAAGTGTAGACTTTCCTTACGTTCATCGATGAGCCGTACCTCGAAAATAAAGAAATATCCACTCTTTTGTGGACGGAAAGGAGTTATATGCCACAATACGCTATTTTACGATTTGCGAAGCACAAGGGCTGTCCGTCCGGGGCTCTGGAAGCCCACCACGAACGGAAAAAAGAACGGTATGCCAGTAATCCCGACATTGATACGGAACGCAGTAAATACAACTTCCACACCATCAAACCGAAGGAGCGGTATTCACGATTTATCAAGCACCGAATCGAGGAATCCGGCTGTCGTACAAGAAAGGACAGCACAAGGTTTGTGGATACGTTAATTACCGCAAGCCCGGAGTTTTTCAAAGGGAAATCCACACAGGAAACGGCAGCCTATTTTAAACGGGCTACGGAGTTTCTTGCGGACCGGGTCGGCAGGGAAAACATCATTTCTGCGGTGGTACACATGGACGAGAAAACACCCCATCTGCACCTGACCTTTGTTCCGCTAACCAAGGATAACCGGCTTTGTGCCAAGGAGGTTATCGGAAACCGGGCAAGCCTTACCAAATGGCAGGATGATTTCCATGCTTACATGGCAGAGAAGTATCCTGACTTGGAACGTGGAGAAAGTGCCCAAGTCACGGGAAGAAAGCATATCCCCACAAGGCTCTTTAAGCAGGCGGTCAGCCTTACCAAACAGGGGAAGAAAATCGTGCAGACATTGGATAGTATCACCGTGTTTAACGCCGGAAAACAGAAGGAGGAAGCATTACAGCTTTTACGGAAGTGGTTTCCTCAGATGGAGAATTTCCTCGGACAGCTAAAGAAGTATCAGGTTACCATCGACGATTTGATTTCCCAAAACCAAGAACTGGAAGCCCGGGCAAAAGCCGGGGAAAACGGAAAGATAAAGAATGCGATGGAACGGGCGAAGCAGGAAAGCGAATTAAGAGAGCTGCACCGGCTTATGGAACGGATACCACCGGAGCTTTTAGCAGAGCTTAGACAGGAAGTAAAAAAGGAAGACAAAAACCGATAGCCGGCATCTGCGGATGTCTGGAAACGAAGAAAGGAGGATGCCTATGGGGAAGAACCGAAGAGGTACGGAATTACCGGCAGGAAAGGTCCTTATGGCAGAGGACGGAAAATGGTATTTCGTGTGTGGGAAAAACCACATCGAGATATCCGAACACTTTGCCACAAACGGTAAGAAACTGGATGACCTGCTGACGGATGTAATGCTATACACTGCGGAAGGTAAGATTTCTGCTTAAATACATTGATTATCACCCATGCTTACGCTATAATATTTTTACAGGCAGTATTGTAAGCGTGGGTTGTTTCAAAAAGGAGGATTTTGATGAAACAACCAAACAATACAACCATTTATAACACGGCACTTTACCTTCGTCTGAGCCGGGACGATGAGCTTCAGGGAGAAAGCGGAAGTATCCGCACCCAACGGATGATGCTCCGGGAATACGCCCATGAGCATGGTTTGAACGTGGTGGGAGAATACATTGATGACGGATGGTCCGGCACCAACTTTGACCGCCCGGAGTTCCAACGGATGATTGATGACATTGAGGATGGCAGAATCAACTGTGTTGTGACAAAGGACCTGTCACGCCTTGGCAGAAACTACATTCTGACCGGGCAGTACACAGAGCTCTATTTCCCAAGCAAGGGAGTACGCTACATCGCCATCAATGACAACGTGGACACCTTAAACGGTGACAACGAGCTTGCACCGTTTTTAAACATCTTGAATGAGATGCACGCCAGACAGACCAGCAAGAAGGTCAAGGCAGCCTTCCGTACCCGGTTTGCAAACGGAGCCCACTACGGAGCCTATGCACCCCTAGGGTATCGAAAGGACCCGGAACAGACGGGACACCTTCTGATTGACCCGGATACCAAGTGGATTATCGAAAGGATATTTGAGCTTGCCCTGCACGGTGCAGGAGCAGCGAAAATCACACGGATACTGATGGAGGAAAAGGTTTCCACCCCGGCGTGGGTAAATTTCCAAAGAAACGGCACCTTCGCCCATGTATTTGAGGGAGCAGAGGAATCCAAACGGTATCAGTGGACGATAGCACAGGTAAAAAGCATCCTGAAGGATGAAAACTACATCGGGAACAGCGTGCACAACCGCCAGTCCACCGTCTCTTTTAAAAACAAGAAGGTGGTACGAAAGCCCGAGTCGGAGTGGTTCCGGGTAGAGAATACCCACGAAGCCATCATCACGAAGGAAGTATTTTTACAGGTACAGGAGCAGATAGCCGGTCGCCGGCGGGTATGCAAAAACGGACAGACCCAGATATTTGCCGGACTTATCAAGTGTGCCGACTGCGGATGGACGCTTTCTTATGCGGAAAACCGGCAGAACAAAACACCTTACGGCTACTACCACTGCGGGAAAAACGGACAGGGACTGGGACAATGCTCCATGCACTACATCCGCTATGATGTGCTTTACGGATATGTGCTTTCCAGACTGCAATACTGGTCGGAGCAGGTGCACCGGGACGATGAAAAACTGCTACAGCAGTTGTTAAATGCCGGAAACAAGGAACGCAGTGCCGTAAAGAAACAAAGAGCCGTGGAACTGAAAAGAGCCACAAAGAGAAAAGCCGAGGTAGACGGACTGTTTACAAAGCTGTACGAGGACTGGTCTTTGGGAAAGATAACCGAATACAACTTTACCATGCTTTCGGAACGGTTTCAGACGGAGCAACAGGAACTGGAAACCAAAATCCGGGAATTACAGGAAGCCTTAAGCTCCATGGAGCAGACGGAAAGTGATGCAGAGAAGTGGGTGGAACTGATTAAGCAGTACTCAAATCCCACGGAACTGACCACTGAGCTTTTAAACTCCCTGATTGAAAAAATCGTGGTGCATGAAGCTGTAAAAAGCCCGGATGGCTGCCGAAAACAAAAGGTAGACATCTACTACCGCTTTATCGGAAAGATTGATTAAATGAAACTCCCTGCGTGTCGGGATGCGGTACGCAGGGGAAGCAATAACCTTAACTATGGGAGTCCGGAGAAACAGTTCCGAATACGGAAACATTGAAATTGCTGTCAAAAGTATTCGATGTTTCCATAAATACACTTTTAGGCTCACCGAGAAAGCTTATTTGTCAATGCTGCGGAATGCCGCTTGAAGATGATGATATTATCGGACATAATCACGATGGTTCTTTCAACGAGGACTATTGTAAGTGGTGCTATGCCGACGGAACATATACTTACAATGATATGGACGATTTGATTGAAGTTTGTGTTAAGAATATGGTAAGCGAGAATTTCACGGAGGAACAAGCCCGTTCTTATATGAAAGAGCTACTTCCCACTTTGGATTACTGGAAGAAATATGATGAGCTTAGTGATAACGGTCAGTTTGAAGAATTCAAGAAAAAGTTAATCAATGAGATTAACGAATTGAATGTTGACGGAATGCCAAAGGTGGAAAAACTGAATGCCCTTGTTGGAAAGTATGTGAATCTTGAGTACCGGCTTCCGAATGGGCAAGCGGCTAAGTTTTTGAATGACGCAAAGACGTATCTGGGCAATCAACTTGAATGTGAATACGGCGGCGATAGATGTTTCGGCGTTGTTGCAGATATGGATTTTATTCTTATTTGCACTTATGAAGAAGACGGTAAAAATCCGGAACTTGTATTGTATAAGAAAAGATGATAATAGCGAAAAATAGTAAGCCATTAGAGTTAATGATTTCAGTGCAAACAAAGAAATTTTGAGGTGTTAGCAATTTGCGACACCTCTTTCTTTTTGCCAAAAAACCTATTGATATTTTTTGTGGATTGAGTATAATTGAAGTATCGAAAGCAAACTGCTTCCGATAGAAAAGAAAGCGAGGTGCAGGTATGAGAAGCAAGAGTCCTGAACTTATGAGTGAGATAAAAAAGTATATCGAGGATTACTACCTGCAAAACAGACAATCCCCATCGACTACAAAGATTGCTGAAGCTGTTGGCATTGCCAGAGGTACAGCATACAAATACTTGGTAGAGATGGCTGAGAAGAATATGATAGAGTACGACGGGCAGGAGATTCGCACCAATGTGACCCGTAAGTACAGTGGCGAACAGACACAGACACCGATTGTAGGTTCTATTCCTTGTGGCAGTCCTCAGTATGAGGAAGAAAATATTGAAGAATATGTATCACTTCCTACTGCTATTTTCGGCAAAGGAGATTTCTTCATATTAAGAGCAAGCGGTCAGTCTATGATTGAAGCAGGGATTGATGACGGCGACCTTGTGGTTGTCAAAAAGCAGGTAGAAGCCAAAGAGGGCGATATAGTAGTTGCCCTTGTGGATAATCAGAATACATTGAAACGTTACTTCCGAGATAATGAGAATAAGAAAATCATTCTCCACCCGGAAAATAAAAAGATGAAAGACATCATTGTAGATGAGTGCTGCATTCAGGGTGTGGCTCGTCACATCATCAAAGAACTATAACAGAGGACAGACGAATGAGAACACTTGAAGGAATTCGCTATCTAATCAATTTGGATAGTGCGGAAATACAACAGAACTTTGCCGGAGGAGTTGCACCGCCGGACAAGGTGGAGTCGGAGGTGGACACAACTTGAGTATTTATATGTCAAGAGCCGAGTTGGAAGAAATCAGCGAAGGCTTGATAACAGCTTATGCTAATAAGTTTAGCAATCGAGTGATTCAATCCATCGACATAGAACATTTCATTACAGAATTTCTTATGTTACGAATTGAATACGCTTCTTTCGCAGAAGATGATGCAGGTAGGATTGGTTTTCTGGCAGATGGAGCAACACCACTGCTGGTACATCAGGACGGAAAAATTATTCCCTTTGTTTTCCCGAAAGATACCATCGTACTTGATAAATTTCTTCTTGCTGAAAAGGAGCAGGGACGTCGCAGGTTTACAATGGCACACGAAGCGTCACATCATATCTTGAGTAAGATGTATGCAATGCCGAGTGAAGGACGCTTTCATACAGAGTATGACAGTGAGCGTAGTTATTCCAAAGAGGAACTGGCTCAGATGTTTGCGTCTGTTGAGTGGCAGGCAGATACAATGGGAGCTTCGCTTCTTATGCCGAGAAGAATTATTGAAAATGCCTTGGCGAAATATAATCAGTCAAATCCGATAAAAGTTTATGGCGATAATACCATTACTTCAAAGGAAAAAGCAGTTATTCGTAGAATGGCAGCTTATATCGGAGTATCTTATACAGCCTTGGTTATCAGATTGAGAGATATGGGACTATTTGAGTATCACAATATCCTTGAATACATTTCCAATGAATTAAATCTGGGAGGTGTTTCGTAATGAGGTTACAGACTCAGGTAGCACCTGAAATACAAAAGAGATTGCTTCTGTCAAGAGTAGAAGCAGAAAGCCTGAAAGAGCGTGATATTCTCTGCCCGATTTGTGGGTTCAGGATACAGAGAGTTTTTTCAGACGCAACCGGACATTTGAGTGTGAAGTGTCAGAAATGCAAGAATGTCCACATCTTAAATCTCGCTTACTTCCGCAGAATCCGTAGGAATGGATATGGCAGGAATTGCAGGCGATGAAGATTACAAGTAAATATCGAAACGATTTCTAATCGAGTAAGCGGAGATAAGCAATTTATTTGCTAAACTACCAAGCACCGTACGAAGCCGGATAAGTGAAGAATAGAAGTATTCTTTGCTGTCCAGATTCGACGGTGCTTTTTTTGTTGCTGTTTTATTCGATTATGCTTCGTGCAGTATTAGGTCTTTTCCCTTACTTGGGAAAGGACTTTTATGTTTTATAACGCATGGCAGTGCCAGATAGCTGAGTACCCGTAATCTCCGAATTTTGAAACTTACCAATTTTTCAAAATTGAAAGGAGATTACGGAAATGACAAACAAACTTACATTAGCAGAACAAGAAGAATTATTTGCAAAGGATTG
>JAEDDO010000062.1 GCA_016298055.1 Frisingicoccus sp. | reverse complement strand
ATGGAAGAAAAATTAAAAATCGGTATGCATTTTACTGAGAAAAACAGAATGTTTTTAAATGGGGATGACCCGATGTTAAGAGAAGCCTCTAAAACTATGAAATGTCCGGTGACCCTTTTTGGAACAGATCCATCCTGTGATTATTATGCAGAGAACATTCATATTAAAGATGGAAAGAACTGTTTTACACTGGTCTGCCCGGATGGAAAAGAGGAGATAACGATTCAGCAGTTAGGAACACACAATGTTTTGAACGGGCTTGTAGCTGTAGCTGTGGCAGGATATTTTGGAATTAAACCATCGGATGCGGCAAAAGGTCTGGAAAAATATGAAGGACTGCCGATGCGTCAGCAGATCAATCATCTGGCAAACGGAATTAAGGTCATAGATGATACCTACAATGCCAGCCCCGCATCTGTGAAATCAGGCATTGATGTGCTGGTACAGTTGGATAATCCGGGAAGAAAGATTGCAGTTCTTGGAGATATACTTGAACTTGGCGAGATATCCTGGCAATGTCATTATGATACAGGTATGGCAATTGCTGACCGGCCGATTCAGATGGTTGTCACTGTGGGTCAGGAGATGAAAGCACTTGCAAAGGCGATTATTGATTCAGGAGCAGGAATTGCTGTATGCAGTTTTGATTCAAACAGCGAAGCAATTGGGTGGCTTCTGGAGAATATAGCAGATGGCGACGCAGTTTTTGTCAAAGGATCACGAGGCATGCATGAGGAAGAAGTCGTTAAAGCATTGAGAGAAAAGTATGCCATAAAATAGGAATAACGAAAATAACCTTGCATTTCCATAAAAATGGGAGTATAATCAACACACAAAATTGACACTTCATTTATTTACAGAATTAAAGATATTCCAGGAGGGGAAGTATGTTTAAAATACGTGAGGCTAAGCAGTTAGCAGATAAGATCTTCTTTATGGAAGTGGAGGCACCGAGAGTTGCCAAAGCTTGCCAGCCGGGAGAGTTTATTATTGTGAGAATGGATGAAAAAGGTGAGCGGGTTCCGCTCACAATTTGTGATTATAATAGAGAAGAAGGAACGATTAGTATCGTGTTCCAGGCTGTTGGCGCTTCTACAGAGCGTATGTGTGAATTAAAGTCAGGAGATTTCTTTGCAGATGTTACAGGACCGCTTGGCAATCCTTCTGATTTGGTTAAAGAGGATATTGAGTCTCTGCGTTCCAAAAAGATTTTATTTATTGCCGGAGGTGTTGGAACAGCACCGGTATATCCGCAGGTGAAATGGCTTCATGAGCAGGGCGTGGAAGCAGATGTTATTGTTGGTGCAAAAACGAAGAATTTATTGATCCTGACCAAAGAAATGGCAGAAGTAGCCAATTATCTTTATGTTGCAACAGATGATGGATCCTATGGTTTTAAAGGCCTTGTTACTCAGGTACTGGAAGATCTTGTTGTGAATCAGCATAAACAGTATGACCATTGCATTATCATCGGTCCGATGATCATGATGAAGTTTGCATCTATGATGACAAAGAAGCTGGGCATCCCGACAACTGTAAGTTTGAATCCGATCATGGTAGACGGAACAGGTATGTGTGGTGCCTGCCGTGTTACTGTCGGAGGAGAAGTAAAGTTCGCATGTGTGGATGGCCCGGAATTCGATGGACATCTTGTAGATTTTGATCAGGCAATGCAACGTCAGCAGATGTATAAATCTGAAGAAGGACGTGCGGTACTTAAAGAAATTGAAGGCGACACACATCATGGTGGCTGTGGAATGTGCGGAGGTGAAGAATAATGGCAGTGAATATGACAAGAATACCAGTAAGAGAGCAGGAAGCATTGGTACGTGCAGAAAATTTTGATGAAGTTTGTCTCGGATATTCAGAAGAGGAAGCTGTTCAGGAAGCCTCCAGATGTCTTCATTGTGCAAAACCGCTTTGTGTTCAGGGATGTCCGGTATCCATTAATATTCCTGATTTTATTGAAGAAGTCAAAAACAGAAATTTTAAGAAGGCTTATGAAATTATCAGTGAATCTTCAGCACTTCCTGCAGTATGCGGCCGTGTTTGCCCTCAGGAGAGTCAGTGCGAAGGCAAATGTATTCTCGGTATTAAAGGGGATCCGATCGCCATCGGTAAACTGGAACGTTTTGTTGCAGACTGGGCGATGGAGAACGATGTAAGACCAACGGCTTCGGAAGAAAAACGTCCGGAACATGTGGCTGTCATCGGTTCAGGCCCTGCCGGACTTACATGTGCGGGCGATCTGGCCAGAATGGGTTATCAGGTGAAAATTTTTGAAGCCCTTCACGAAGCCGGTGGCGTGCTTGTATATGGTATTCCGGAATTCCGTTTGCCTAAGGATACTGTTGTAGCCCATGAAGTAGAGAATGTTAAGAGACTGGGTGTCGAGATTGAAACCGATGCGGTTATCGGAAAGTCTATTACCATCGATGAATTGATGGATGAAGAAGGATTCGATGCGGTATTTATCGGTTCCGGTGCAGGACTTCCAAAGTTTATGGGAATTCCGGGAGAACAGGCGAATGGTGTATTTTCTGCCAATGAATTTTTAACACGAAACAACCTGATGAGAGCTTATATGGGTTATGATACACCGATTCATGCAGGTAAAAGAGTGGTTGTTGTCGGCGGCGGCAATGTTGCTATGGATGCAGCACGTACAGCACTTCGTTTGGGTGCGGAAACACATATTGTTTATCGCCGCAGCGAGAAGGAGCTTCCGGCCAGAGTTGAAGAAGTACATCATGCAAAAGAAGAAGGTGTTCAGTTCCATCTTCTGAATAATCCGGTAGAGATTCTTGTAAGCGATAACGGATGGGTGCGCGGTGTGCGCTGTATTCGTATGGAACTCGGAGAACCGGATGCATCAGGAAGAAGAAGACCGGTGGAAGTTGAAGGTTCAGAATATGATATTACAGCAGATACAGTGATCATGGCCCTCGGAACATCACCAAATCCTCTGATTTCTTCCACAACAAAAGGACTTGATACAGACCGTAGATCCTGCATTGTTGCCAAAGAAAGCAACGGTGAGACAACACGACCGGGAGTATTTGCCGGCGGAGATGCGGTAACGGGAGCAGCGACAGTTATTCTCGCCATGGGTGCGGGTAAAGCTGCAGCTTCAGGTATTCATGAGTACTTACAAAAAAACAAAAAACATTCATAAAAACTATTGCAAATTATGAGGTTGGGGTATATAATGGTGCTATGTTAAGAAATTAACATAAAATGAATTAGCCCTTTGAATCCCATAATAATATAACCCTTAGAAGCCGTTATCTTTTGATAGCGGCTTCTTGCTTTACATAAAACCGGAGGTAAGGATTATGTCAGAAAAAATATGTCTTGCAGCAATGGATATTGATGGTACGCTGCTTGGAAAAAATAAAAATTTAACAGATTATACAATAGAAGTATTGGATCGGGCGGCAGCAGCGGGAATACATATTGTTATTGCCAGCGGACGGGCACTTCAGGCCATACCGGAGACCTTATGCAGAGCAGGGGGGATTGAATATGTGATTACGTCAAACGGCAGCAGCGTGTTTTCGCTGAAAAATCGAGAACGTATTTTTGAAAAGGATATGACATCGGAACAGATTATGATGATTTTAGATTTTTATAGAAATTATGAATGTCCCATGGAGATTTTTATAAAGGGGACACCCTATACGTCTGAAGAATATTTCCGGTTTCCGGAGCGCTTTGGTGCCTTTGGTTCGGCGGCGGAATATGTTAAAACAACGCGTAATCCGGTAAAAGACATACGAGCATTTGCCGTGGAGCATAAAGATGAGATTGAAGGCATTAATTTTATTATGAACCATATGGAACTTAAAACTGAAATGAGGGAAAAACTGGAGGCTATGGGCGGAATTTATGTGACGTCCTCTGTTCCGCGTTATATTGAGATCAGTCATGGAGATGTATGTAAATATGCAGCATTAAAGTGGCTGGCCAATGAGCTGAATATTTGTCCGGAAGAAATCATAGCTTTTGGCGACGGAGAGAATGATTTGGAAATGATTCAATATGCCGGCATCGGTGTTGCCATGGAAAATGGCATTGACAGATTAAAAAAAGCTGCTGACCGGATCGCGCCTTCCTGTGATGAGAATGGCGTTGCGCGGGTATTAGAGGAATTTTTATAGTGAACAGAAAAAAGGCAACCTTTTAGGATTGCCTTTTTTCTGTTTTTTAAGAAAATCCTTGGAATGTATTTATTCCTCGGCCTGATCGAGAGCGGCTTTCAGAAAACCACGGAAAAGAGGATGACATTTATTCGGTCTTGATTTGAATTCAGGATGGGCCTGGGTTGCTACAAACCATGGATGAGAAGGTAATTCGATCATCTCAACAATGCGGCCGTCCGGGGATACACCGCACAGACGCATGCCATGTTCGATTAATTCCTGACGATATTCATTGTTAACTTCGTAACGGTGACGATGGCGCTCTTCAATTTCTCTTGTGCCGTAAAGCTCATAAGCTTTGGAGTTCGGATCAAGGAGACATTTATAGGATCCAAGACGGAGCGTTCCGCCAAGATCGGTCACACCGTGCTGATCCGGCATAATGTGAATCAGAGGATGTGTTGTGGATGGATTTAATTCAGAGCTGTGTGCATCAGCATATCCGAGAACGTTACGGGCAAATTCAACGATGGCCATCTGCATGCCGAGACAGAGTCCGAGGAATGGGACGTTGTGTTCACGGGCATACTGGATAGCTGTAATCTTACCTTCGATGCCTCTGTCGCCGAAACCGCCGGGTACGAGAATTCCATGAACATCTCCGAGAACTTCATCAACATTGTAAGAGCTGACCAGTTCGGAATCGACCCATTTTATATGAACTTCTGCATGGTTTGCCACAGCAGCATGTTTTAAAGCTTCAACAACACTCAAATAAGCATCATGAAGCTGTACATATTTTCCTACAAGTGCAACGGTAACTTCTTTTTCCGGATGTTTCCACGCATCGACCATTGCTGTCCAGTCGGCAAGATCCGGTTCCGGACATTCAATTCCGAGACGTTTGCACACAACATGTGCCAGGCGTTCTTTTTCCATAGCAAGGGGAGCTTCATAGAGAACATCCACGTCCAGGTTTTCAATAACACAATTTGTAGGAACATTACAGAAAAGGGAAATTTTGTCTTTGATGTCATCGCCTACCGGTAATTCGGAACGGCATACAATGACATCCGGCTGAATTCCGAGTGCCTGGAGATCTTTAACGGTATTTTGTGTAGGTTTTGTTTTCATTTCTCCAGAGGAACGGATATATGGAATAAGGGTGACATGAATAAGCATACAGTTTTCACGGCCAATGTCGTGCTGGAACTGACGAATGGATTCAAGGAATGGTTGACTTTCAATATCGCCGACGGTACCGCCGACTTCGATAATGGCAATTTCAGTTTCTCTGTTCTGATCATTGCGGTAAAAGCGACTTTTGATAGCGTTTGTGATATGGGGAATGACCTGAACTGTATTGCCGCCAAAATCCCCGCGTCTTTCTGCCGACAGAACATCCCAGTAGACTTTACCACTGGTCACATTGCTGTATTTGTTTAGAGAAGTGTCAATAAAACGTTCATAATGACCGAGATCCAAATCTGTTTCTGTGCCATCATCGGTGACAAAGACTTCACCATGCTGATAAGGATTCATTGTTCCTGGGTCTACGTTTAAGTAGGGATCAAATTTCTGCATTGTAACATTATAACCCCGTGCTTTTAAAAGACGGCCGAGGGAAGCTGCTGTGATACCTTTACCAAGTCCGGATACCACACCACCGGTAACAAAAACATATTTTACTGCCATATTTTGCCTCCTTGTGTTGTTAAAATAAAAGTGTCAGTTTTAATAATTAAGACATTATACACCTAAATTCACAGATTATCCATACTTTTTTTATCGAAAATTTTGGAACAAGTATTGATTTGAACACAAAGGAACATTATAATAAATAGATAGCGGTTTCAGATATCGCTAAAGATGACTGAAGGAGGAAGTATGGAAGATAACAATAGAGACAGCAATAATCCCGATAAAAGGGACAATCGCAAAAAGAATATACAAAATTTGGTCATTATTATGATTACAGCCTTTCTTGCGGTACTTCTCATTCAGAGACTGTTCGCACAGATGCAGGAAAGCCGGCGGAAGGAAGTGCCGTATAATGAATTTCTGGCGATGGTAGATGCGGGCGAAGTTGTAAAGGCGGAGATCCAATATGACACAATTGAATTCTGGACAGAAGATTCAAAAACAGCAATTACTTACTGGACAGGTAAAGTTGATTATGATCAACTTCCGCAGAGACTTGAAGCGGGCGGCGTTGAATTTAAAGAAAAGATCACAGATACAGGGACTATGATTTTATCAATGCTCATGACGTATGTTCTGCCGATCGTGTTGACCGGTCTGATGCTTTTATGGATCATGCGTTCGATGAAAGGCGGAGGCATGATGGGCGTGGGCAAATCTACTGCTAAAACCTATATGCAGAAGGAAACGGGAATTACATTTAAAGATGTTGCCGGCCAGGAAGAGTCCAAGGAATCTTTGACAGAGATCGTCGATTTTCTCCATAATCCGGGAAGATATACGAAGATCGGAGCAAAACTTCCGAAAGGAGCATTGCTTGTAGGCCCTCCGGGAACAGGTAAGACATTATTAGCCAAGGCGGTAGCCGGTGAGGCGAATGTACCATTTTATTCTCTCACAGGTTCGGACTTTGTAGAGATGTTTGTTGGTGTAGGTGCATCACGTGTGCGTGACTTATTTAAAAAGGCACAGGAAACAGCACCATGCATTATTTTCATTGACGAGCTGGATGCCATCGGTAAGAGCCGTGATTCACGCTTCGGAGGCAACGATGAGCGAGAGCAGACACTGAATCAGCTTTTATCGGAGATGGATGGCTTTGATTCTTCTAAAGGAATCATTGTTCTGGCTGCTACGAACCGACCGGAGATTCTTGATAAGGCGATTTTAAGACCGGGACGTTTTGACCGGAGGATCATTGTTGAGAAACCGGATTTAAAAGGTCGAGTGGACATTCTGAAAGTACATGCCAGAAATGTATGTCTGGATGAAACAGTTGATTTTGAGGAGATTGGTAAAGCAACATCGGGCGCAGTCGGCTCAGATCTTGCCAATATTATTAACGAGGCCGCGCTTCTTGCTGTGAAAAAGGGAAGGAATGCGGTATCCCAGTCGGATCTGTTTGAGTCGGTTGAGGTTGTTATTGCGGGCAAAGAGAAAAAAGACCGTATTTTAAGTCAGAAAGAGCGAAAGATCGTAACGTATCATGAAGTCGGTCACGCTCTAGCAGCTGCACTTCAGAAGAATACAGAGCCGGTACAGAAGATTACGATCGTGCCGAGAACGATGGGCGCCCTTGGCTATGTAATGCAGGTTCCGGAGGAAGAAAAGTATCTTATGTCTCAGATTGAGATGGAAGAGGAACTGGTCATTATGCTGGCAGGCCGTGCGGCAGAGAGTATTGTTTTTGATTCGGTGACGACCGGAGCGGCGAATGATATTGAACGTGCAACGGCTATGGCGCGTGCCATGGTTACCCAGTACGGTATGAGTGAAAAATTCGGTCTTATGAGTCTGGAGAGCGTCGAAGACCGTTATCTGAGCGGACACACTGTTTTAAACTGTGGTCAGGAAACAGCTACAGAAATTGACAAAGAAGTTATGCAGATTCTTAAATCTTCATATGACAAGGCAATTACTCTTTTGAAAGATAACAGAGAATGTCTCGATAAGATTGCCGATTTTCTTATTGAAAAAGAGACAATTACGGGAAAAGAATTTATGCATATTTTCCGCCAGGTCAAAGGAATTCCGGAAACTGAGGAAGGTGGAGACACGAACACAGAAACAACACCGGTATCTGGTGATGCCGAAGTATAGAAAAAAGGTAAACAGCAATGTTTACCTTTTTTTATATGAAAATAAATGGTACAATAGATATTAAGGAGATTCGGTAATGTTTAATATTGAAGAGGAATTGAAAAAACTTCCGTCAAAGCCGGGAGTTTACCTGATGCATAATGCTCAGGATGAAATTATATATGTCGGAAAAGCAATCAGTCTGAAAAACAGGGTCCGTCAATATTTTCAGAGCAGCAGAAATCTGACACCCAAAATTGTTCAGATGGTCAGCCATATTGCACGTTTTGAATACATTATTACAGATTCGGAGCTGGAAGCGCTTGTTCTGGAGTGTAATCTCATTAAAGAGTATCGTCCAAAGTATAATACGATGCTCATGGATGATAAAACCTACCCTTATATTAAAGTGACAACGGGGGAAGATTATCCAAGAATCCTTTTATCCCGTTTGATAAAAAAGGATAAGTCAAAATATTTCGGACCTTACACAAACGGCACGGCGGTGAAGGATACAATTGAGCTTTTAAGGAAAATATATAAAATACGGACATGTCACAGAAATCTTCCAAAAGATATCGGTGTGGGACGTCCCTGTCTTTATTATCATATTGGTCAGTGTGATGCACCCTGTCAGGGCGAAATTTCAAAAGAGGATTATCAGAAAAAAATTCAGGAGGTACTTTTATTTCTCGGAGGAAATCATGGACCGGTCATTCAGTTCCTTACAGATCAGATGATGGCGGCTTCTGAGGCTATGGCCTATGAGAAGGCGATGGAGTACCGGGATCTTATCCAGAGTATTCATCAGATTTCGGAAAAACAGAAGGTGACAAGTTCTCAGATGGAAGATAAAGATGTTATAGGGCTTGCAAGGGCCGGAAATGAAGCGGTGGTTCAGGTGTTTTTTATTCGCAACGGACGTCTGATCGGGCGGGACCATTATTATCTTACGGGAGTTGAGAATGAAAGCCGAAGCGAAATACTTACATCTTTTGTCAAACAGTTTTATGGAGAATCGCCCTATATCCCAAGAGAACTTATGATACCTGAGATGATTGAAGATGGGGATATTATTTTGCAGTGGCTTTCAGCAAGAAGAGGTCAGAAAGTGTTTTTCAGGGTTCCTAAAAAGGGCCAGAAGGAACGACTGGTGGAGCTGGCATGTAAGAATGCTTTGAATATTCTTAACAAAGACAGTGAACAGATGAAGCGGGAAGAAGCCCGGACAATCGGTGCGGTCCGTGAACTGGCAGATCTTTTGGGCCTGCTGCCGATGGATCGGATGGAAGCCTATGACATATCCAATATCAGCGGTTTCGAGAAAGTCGGTTCAATGGTCGTTTATGAAAAGGGAAAGCCAAAGCGAAGTGCCTATCGCAAGTTCCGGATTCAGGGTATACAGGGGCAGGATGATTATCATAGCCTGGAAGAAGTACTGACCCGGCGTTTTTCTCATGGACAGAGGGAGCAGAAAGAATTATCAGAAAAAGATATGGATGCTTCTATGGGCAGTTTTTCGGTTTTTCCTGATCTGATTCTGATGGACGGCGGAAAGGGGCAGGTCCATATTGCTGAGAAAGTATTAATGGAGATGGGACTTGATATTCCGGTGTGTGGCATGGTAAAAGATGATTATCACAGAACCCGGGCTGTATTTTTTGAGGAAGAAGAGATTGCCATTGATAAAACATCGGAGGCTTTTCGACTGGTGACGCGCATCCAGGATGAAGCACATCGCTTTGCCATCGAATACCATCGAAGTCTTAGAAGCAAGACGCAGGTCCGGTCCATCCTGGAAGATATTCCCGGGATTGGTCCGACACGAAGAAAAGCACTTATGCGGCATTTTGGAGATATAAACAAGATTCGGGAGGCATCTGTGGAAGAATTAAAGCAGGTGGATTCAATGAACGAATCAGCGGCAGAGGCAGTCTATCATTTTTTTAGAGATCAGTCACATTGATGTTCATCTGAGTTCATGTTATGATAGTGTAGTAGAAAGGGGTAGAACTATGTTTGATAATATACCAGCATATTATAATGTAAAATTAAGTAAAATAATGGAACCATTAAAATTAACACTTCTCAACAAGGAAGTGGATGTAGATAAAGTAGAGCTTCACCAGTCAGATGTGAACCGTCCGGCACTTCAGCTGGCAGGATTTTTTGAACATTTTGATTATGAGCGGCTTCAGATCGTCGGAATGGTGGAGAATGCCTATGTTGAAAAGAATTATGAGGATCATGGACTGGCAATGTATGATAAGATTTTCCAGGCAGGTGTGCCATGTATGGTTTTTTGTCGTAATCTGAGACCGGCCCAGGAGGTCATTGATCTGGCAACCCAATATAATATTCCGCTTCTTCTTTGTCCGGATGGTACCTGTGGATTTATGAATAAGGCAATTCTTACGCTTCAGGAAGAACTGGCACCAAGAATTTCCATCCATGGTGTTCTTGTGGATGTTTTCGGTGAGGGCGTGCTTATTATTGGAGAGAGTGGTATTGGTAAAAGTGAAGCGGCACTTGAATTAATTAAACGTGGACATCGTCTTGTATCGGATGATGTAGTTGAAATTAAGAAGATCAGTGACACAGAGTTAGTAGGAACAGCACCGAGCATTACAAGATATTTTATAGAGCTTCGGGGAATCGGCATTGTGGATGTGAAGACACTGTTCGGTATCCAGAGTGTCAAAGAGATACAGAAGATCAGTCTGGTTATCAAGTTGGAAGAATGGAATCGTGAGCGTGAGTATGACCGCCTTGGACTTGATGAGCAGTATACAGAGTATCTTGGCAATAAAATTGTATGCCATTCGATTCCGATTCGTCCGGGACGTAATGTGGCTGTTATTGTTGAAGCAGCGGCTATTAATCATCGTCAAAAACAGATGGGATATAATGCTGCTCAGGAATTATATCGAAGAGTCACCGGAAATATTCAGGAAAAACAGGACTTAAGGTAAAGTATAAACTGTTCTATTCCAAGGAGAGCGGAGAGGAATCATATATGACATTAGTGGAAGAACTGAACAACATTATGGG
>JAEDDO010000256.1 GCA_016298055.1 Frisingicoccus sp. | reverse complement strand
TCAGATTGATGACGCTGTTGAGGAAAGGTATGTCATGGGAAATGAGAATGAAAGCATTCTCATATTCGTTCAGGTAACGTTTAAGCCATTCAATATGCTGTTCATCCAGGTAGTTTGTCGGCTCGTCTAAAAGCAGAATGTCCGGCTTTTCGAGAAGAAGTTTCCCGAGAAGGACTTTTGTTCTCTGACCTCCGGAAAGCTCGGTCACATCCCGGTCAAGTCCGATATCTGTGAGGCCAAGTGCCCGTCCGATTTCTTCAACTTTCGAATCAATCTGATAAAAATCATGCTGTTCTAGAAGATCCTGAATCGTACCTGTCTCTTCCAGAAGTTTTTCCATCTCATCAGGAGAAGCTTCCCCCATCTGTTCAAACATCTGATTCATATTCTCTTCCAGTTCAAATAAAAACTGAAAAGCGGATTTTAATACATCACGGATCGTCATACCTTTTTCAAGGACGGCATGCTGATCAAGATAGCCGACACGTACATTCTTCGCCCACTCGACAGTTCCCTCATCAGGCATCAGATGCCCCGTGATAATATTCATAAAGGTTGATTTTCCCTCGCCGTTTGCACCGATGAGTCCGATATGTTCCCCTTTTAGAAGGCGAAAAGAAACATTATTAAAGATGGCACGGTCACCGAAACCGTGGCTTAAGTTTTTTACATTTAAAATCATAGAGACTCCTTTTTTCCTTTGAATAGTAGTGAACTTATTATATCGGATAAAGCATGGCTTTGCAAGGGGTCACGCCATCCACTCTAGTCATGGGAAGAAAAAGGTGGTAGAATACTCTATATATGATATTAGGAGGAATTAATATGAGTCGATTATTTGTTGAGTATCCAAAATGTTCTACATGCAGAAAAGCAAAGAAATATTTAGAAGAGAATCAGGTGGATTTTATCGATCGTCACATTGTTGAGGAGCGTCCGACAGAAGATGAGTTGACGAAATGGATTCAGATGAGCGGTTTGCCGGTGAAAAAGTTTTTTAACACAAGCGGAAAATTATATAAGGAAATGGGACTTAAGGATAAGCTGGCTCAGATGCCGGAGACAGATCAGATCAAACTTCTGGCTTCGGATGGCATGCTTGTCAAACGTCCTTTAATTATTGAGGAAAATCGTGTACTCGTTGGCTTTAAAGAAGCTGAGTGGGTGTTTGAATGATAAAAGGTAAAAAATTGATCGATCTTCATGTTCATTTGGATGGATCTTTGAGTTTTTTTATGGCACGTCATTTGGCGGCCATGCAGCATATGGATCAAAAGACAGATGCAGCATTAAAAGATTTGTTAGTTGTTCCGGAAGATTGCCCGGATCTGAATGCATATCTTACAAAATTCCAGTACCCGTCCCAATTGCTTCAAAGAGAAGAGGCATTGACATGGAGCGTCTGTGAACTTCTAAGACTTCAGGAATCGCAGGGACTGGTCTATTCGGAGATACGCTTTGCTCCCCAGCTTCATACAAAACTGGGGCTCAGTCAGAGACAAGTGGTTGCAGCTGCTGTCAGAGGACTGGAAGCGTTTCAAAAGTTATCCTCCGGGCAGGGGATGGATGCGGGTCTCATATTGTGCTGTATGCGTGGAAATGATAATAAGAGAGAGAACATGGAAACCGTAGCAGCAGCAGCGGAATATCTTGGAAAGGGCGTTGTGGCTCTCGATCTGGCAGGGGCAGAAGGTCTGTTTCCTACAGAACAGTTTGAAGATGTTTTTAAGATAGCGAGTAAATATAATATTCCTTTTACAATCCATGCGGGTGAAGCGGATGGACCGAGAAGTATATGGAAAGCACTGGAATTTGGTGCAGAGAGGATCGGTCACGGTGTACGCTGTATCGAAGATCCTGTCCTGGTGAGGCGGCTTGCCGCAGATAAGATCCCTTTGGAACTCTGTCCGACCAGTAATATGAATACTAAAATATTTAAAAATATTACAGACTATCCTCTGATGTATTTTTTGGAGGAAGGTATAAAAGCAACAATTAATACAGACAACATGACAGTTTCCTGCGTGACGGTGGAAAGTGAACTGGAATTAATGGAGAAAACATTTGATTTGAAGGATGATGAAATTGAGACACTGCTTCAAAACAGCAGAGATGCGGCTTTCTCATGTTTTTAGGGTTTTGAGAGCGGAAAATGCGAAAAAACTGTAGATATTATGGGGCAAAAAAAGACAGTTTAAAATAAAAAAAGAATTTTAACATGAAATAAGCAAGAATTCTCCCACCTCTAAGGTGGTGAGATGAAT
>JAEDDO010000255.1 GCA_016298055.1 Frisingicoccus sp. | reverse complement strand
GCACCGCTTCCTTTTCCGGGTGCTACAACAATCAGTTTATCAGACCATGCACTTATCAGCCGATTTCTGCGTGGAAATCTAAATTTAGCCGGCTGCGTTCCCGGTGGATATTCTGATATCAAAAGACCGGTTTTTATAATGTGTTCCATCAATTTTTTATGTTCACTCGGATAGCAGATATCCAAACCATTTCCTAAAACTGCTACAGTATAACCCCCTGCTTTCAGGCATGCTGTATGTGCATAAGAATCGATCCCCTTTGCCATCCCACTAATAATGGCTTTGTTATCATACACATATTTTTCTGTAAGCTCTGCTACTCTAAGTTTATCCTCCTGAGTACATCTTCTCGCCCCTACGATTCCAACCGTACTTGCCATATTTCGAATGCACCCTTTATAATAGAGAACAATAGGTGAATCTTCCGGTTCTTTTGCACGAACCGGATATCTTAAATCATTTTGAGCTAAAATCGAGATGCCATTTTTCTCACAATCTTCCATGATTTTACGTACAGATTCCATAGATTTATTGTCCAGGATGCTCTTTATCTGCCTCCGTGTAATCCCTTTAACTTTGCAAAGTTCCTCTGTTTCCGCCCGATAAACCGCTTCCGGATTTTCAAATGTTTCCAGCAAACGATGTGCTGTAACAGGTCCGATATATGGAACAGACGAAAGCCACACCCAATATTTCACATTATTTCACCACCATCATCCTGCTGTTGCTTTTATCTAAATCTCTACATGACAATACTTTCTGAACATCGCTCAACCGAATGTTTTCCTCCCCATCCAGATCCGCACTGGTCCTGGCAAGACGCAACAATTTGTGTATAACACGGGCACTGTATCCATATTCTTCACTTGCTTCCTTTAATAACTTCAGTGACGCGTCATCTAAAACACAATATTTCTGAATATGCGATGTCGACATCTGTGCATTACAATTAATACCATCTTCATTTTTATAGCGTATCTGCTGTATTTTTCGGGCTTTCTCTACACGTATTCTTATTTCTGCTGATGACATAGCAGGTGGCTCCTCGTTCAGGCCGAAATAATCAACCGGATGAACTTCTTTCTGGATATCAATGCGATCCATGATCGGACCGGATATCTTTCCTCTGTATTTAATTATTTCATAGTCCGTACATCGACATCTGGAACTGGGATAATAACCACATGGACAAGGATTCATTGCGGCTACAAACATAAAATTAGACGGAAATGTATGTGTGCCATTTACACGGGAAATAGAAACTTTTTTATCTTCTATTGGTTGTCGCAGGGCATCTAATGTGTGTCTTGAAAATTCTGCAAGTTCATCCAGAAACAACACACCATTATGCGCCAGTGACACTTCACCCGGCATAGCATTCATTCCTCCTCCGATCAGCGCATTCAATGAGGCATTATGATGCGGTGCCCGAAAAGGACGGTTCCTCATAAGTGCATGTCCATTTGGAAGAATTCCTGATATGCTGTATATTTTGGTAACTTCCAGACACTCTTCATCCGTCATCTGTGGAAGTATCGTTGGAATCCTCTGTGCTATCATCGTCTTTCCACATCCCGGTTCACCGATCATCAGCATGTTGTGTCCTCCTGCTGCTGCAAGAATTACCGCATCGATCAATTCATTCTGTCCCTTAACATCGGCAAAGTCCAGGTTCAATTCTATATTCTTCATTTCTTCCCTGGCATCCGGATGTATGGCATCACCCATGATATTTTTCCCTTCCAAATAACGGATGACTTCATCTAAATTATTTAATCCGATAATCTCAATCCCATGAACCAAACTGGCCTCATTCATGTTTTCACTGGGAACAATTATTTTTTTAATCCCACTCTTCTGAGCTGTTATAATCATAGGGAGAATCCCTCTGCAGGCTCTCAGTCTGCCATCCAATGACAGTTCACCGATAAAGCCATATTCTGATAGATCTTTAACCGCTATATCCGCATTCTGCTGTAAAACGCCAATCGCCATGGCAAGATCAAAATGTGAACCGCTTTTCCTTTTATCACTTGGTGCAAGGCTGATGATCACACGCTTCTTGGGAAATACATAACCGCTCTCATCAATGGAGGATTGTATCCTTTCTGCCGCTTCTTTTACGGCAAGATCTCCAAGTCCGATAATTGTGATCATCGGCTGCCCCTCCATTATTTTTGTCTCAATATCAATCAGATATCCATCGATCCCCTGTATCGCAAAACTTTTTACCACGGTAGCCATAAGTCATCTTCTCCTATACTT
>JAEDDO010000254.1 GCA_016298055.1 Frisingicoccus sp. | reverse complement strand
GGAAAGAGGTGATAGAGTAATTTATGAATGATTTCAAGGATTTCGAGGATTTTAAGGAGGATGACGGTAAATGGGTTTCACCTCATCATTCGAATACAGGCAGCTTAATGGTCAGAGAATTTCTGTGGCAGATATGAGGCCTTTGCGGAAGTGATGAAAAAATACAGCTTCGGGAGCTGATCTGTACCTTGGTAAGATACCATATGCTTCCGGTACATCTGATCGATCAGGAAAATCCGGAACGGAAAGTACGGGAAGTGGCTGCAATCGGTGAAATGGTGCCGGATTTTTCATGGAAACTCCTTTGTATGTTGTCGGAAGCGGATATGAGGGGAAGGATTGCAGCAGATATTGAGGAGCAGATGGAAAAGATTGAATTGTGCCTGGCGATTGCCGAAGAAGCAGGATGCGAGGATGGACCATACACTTTTATGACTTCTTATACAAAACATGCCTATCTGAGTGGCAGAAATGTGATGCCGGACCAGACTCTTTATGACGATACATGGGGAGAAGTAATCCTTATGTCAGGATTACCTGGAACAGGTAAGGATACATGGATATACAGCACGATTCCTGAGTATCCGATGATTTCTCTGGATGAAATTCGTAAAGAGATGAATGTGAAACCTACAGAAAATCAGGGGAGCGTGATTCAGAAAGCGCAGGAGAGAGCGAAAATCTATCTTCGGAAACATCAGCCATTTGTGTGGAATGCAACCAACATCACAAAAGATATCAGACAGAAGCAGATTTCGTTGTTTGAACGTTATGGTGCCGGTGTGAGAATCGTATATCTGGAAACAGAATGGAAGACGCAGTTGGAGAGAAACAGTGATCGTGAAGCCTGTGTGCCAGCGGAAGCAATCAAAAAAATGCTTGGAAAAACAGTGTTGCCGACTCCGGAGGAAGCACAGAGGATAGAATGGATTTGTGTTAAAAAAAATAATAAGGACACAAATTAAGAAAAGGAGTGAAACATAATGGGGTATTATGAAACGCATCGTGACGCCATTGATTATTTCCGTGAAGAATATGACTTCTTGAGTAATTTCTATCCGACAAAGGTTGTGTTTGACGGAATTACCTATTACAATTCGGAGGCCGCCTATCAAGCACAGAAATGTCTGCATCCAGAAGACCGGCTTCTGTTTGCCCTCCTGTCCTCCGATGAAGCCAAACGGTTCGGACAAAAGGTGGAAAGGCGCCCAGATTGGGACGATGTCAAATGCGGAATCATGGAACAGATTGTTTACGCGAAATTTACGCAAAATCCTACTTTAGCACAAGCGTTGCTGGATACCGGAGAAAAGCCTCTCAAAGAAGGTAACCACTGGAAGGATCTGTACTGGGGTGTAGATCTGAAGTCCGGTGAGGGTGAAAACCATCTTGGGAAGATTCTAATGGCTCTAAGGGACGATTTTCGTAAAAACGGAATCCCCGTAACGGCATTTTCCCACAATTCCCTCACAGGACCGTTTTCAGGAATGTGGATTGATGATCGTGACATCACACTGTCGGAGTGCGAATGTGTCGTAAATGCTACGGACGAAAAGCTTCTCGGCAGCAGAGGTGTAGACAGTGCTATTTATCGTGCGGCGGGATCAAAGTTGAGAGAAGAATGTGCCACACTCGGCGGATGTCGTGTCGGAGAAGCCAAGCTGACAGATGGATATCGGCTGAAAGCAAAATTTATCATTCATACTGTCGGTCCGAAATATCCATCGGAAAATTGTCGTGAGAATTTGGCAAAATGCTATACAGCAACTCTTGATTTGGCAAAGAAGTACGGAATACGAAGCATCGTATTTCCGTCAATCTCAACGGGAAAATTCAGTTATCCCAGGAAAGAAGCTTGCAAGATTGCTGTAAAGTCAGTGCATACCTGGCTCAAAGAAAACAGGGACTATGACATGAAAGTTGTATTTTCCTGTGTTGATCCTAAGATATATGAGTTGATTTATACGGAATTAAATTCCAAATAAAAGGCATATATGGATTATGATAAATTTGAAAATTGGTATTTTAAGCGATTTACATTTGTTCAATAAAATAACAAATATTGAACTAGTGTGACAGCAAGTTGATTTCTAGAGTAATGTATCATACCATATAGTCATCCAAATCTATTTACGAAAGAAGGAAAACTATATGGGACGCCCTACTCAATATACAGTTTCTCTCAGTCAGGAAGAGAAAGAAAAACTTTTAGCAATGAGCAAAGATAACAATCTTTCAGCGCGTGTTTCCAAACGTGTTCTGATTCTTCTGGCTCTGGACAAT
>JAEDDO010000253.1 GCA_016298055.1 Frisingicoccus sp. | reverse complement strand
ATCTCGCTACAGAAAAACCCTGCTGACCATCACGATCAGCAGGGCGCTCGTTCTATTTCCTACATAGGGCAATTTATAAACTGCATTCGTTTCCTCTCTGATTATTGTAAAGACGTCGCTACCATCTGATCCAAAGTCACCACTATACAATTTTTGCTTTTATAATATTCCAGCATGACAGGAATCTTTTTCTTATCATAGCTGGTCACGCAGTCAGATAGAACGGTAACGGCATATCCTGCTTTCGTCATGTTATAGCAGGTAGACTTCACACAAGCGGTTGCATCAGCGCCGGTAATCACAAACTCCGTAATCCTGTTTTCCTCAATAAATGCACAGAATGCTTCGCTGGTAAGGGCGTTTGTTTTGGTCTTGATGAAAATGTGATCACTCGCGACATGAAGCTCCGGAACGATTTCTGCGCCTTTTGTACCAGGAAGGAAATTCTTTGCAGAAGGGGTAATGTTGTTCTGGCAGATGTATACCACATACATTTCTTGTTCAATAGCCCAGTCTATGGCTTTATTGAGGTTCTCAACGATTTCACGGTAATTCTTTGTAATGTCATTTTGTATGTCAATGACAACAAGTGCTTTATTTTTCATATAGCGATCTCCTTTATCGTTTTCTAATCGGATGGCGAATTATGGTTTTCCATTTCTCCGGCGCTGCTTTCCGTGCATCCGATAAATATATCTCGTGGTGGAGCCTGTTTTCGTTCATATCGTTCGCATATCCGTTTTCTGCAATATACTGATCCATCAATGCGACAGTTGACGGCTCATGATCAAACGGTCCTATATGCATGATCTGAACACACAGTCCCTCTTCAATCGTTAGAAACTCTGCCAAAGAACAGTCCAGCTTCTTTTTACGAGCAGCTTCTTCCACGGCCCAGTCAAAATCCTTCTTTGTAACAAACTCCGGAAGGCGAATCACAGAAATCCAATGAAAGGTAGATTTATCCCCATAATCTATACCATCGACACCCTCCTGCCACCAAAACCCTTCTAATGGCGGAACAACATATTCAAAAAATCCTTCGATGCGATAATCTGTTTTATAACTCATCTTCAGTGTATACGCCACCGCATACAAAATGCTGACCGCGCTCTGGTAAGCGCCGCCTTCCTGGTTTGGATCACCCATCCCCCTAACGGCAATATAATTTGCTTTGGGAACTGTTACGATCTCCGGCACACTTTTAGACATATAGAATTCTTTATATTCTTTCTTAAAATCAAATGCCATAATTATTTCCGTCCTTATTCTTGATATTTTGATGCAATTGCAGAAGCTACTTGAAGCATTTTCTCCTTAACAGACTGTGGCTCCAATACCGTAACCTTATCCCCGCAGGAAAGAAGCCAAGCGATAACGCCATTTTCATCCATATCCATCTCAAACAACAGGGAATCATCTTCTTGAATTGTGAACGACGACGACCCATAGTTTTCAATCAGATGCCATTTCATAGAGGGGTCGAATGCTGCCTTCAGGTGGACATTTGCCGGGAAGAAAGTCTTTGTCTCAAATTCCGGAAAACGAATCTCTCGATTTGCTATCGGCTCAGCAGACAGCTCCAGTCTGTCCATACGGTTTAGCTTAAACATTCGGAAATCCTGTTTACCCCTGCAAAAACCCCAAACATACCAACTGCTCCACTTAAAGATCAGATAATACGGATCTATCAATCTTGCGCTTTCTGCCTTGGGAGAATAATAATCAAAACAGATTGCCCGCTTCGTGTCGATTGCAGTCTGTATCAGCGTAATCTTTTCCGATATTGACTCCTTATCCCAGGAAGAGAGGTCGATCAAAATCGTATCATTTCCACCGATGAAATTAGAAGAACCTGCCTTGATTTTTTCCATAAGCTGGCTGTAATAATGACTTCCGCTGACACTATCGAGACTTCGCAGCCCTGCCATGATCATCTGCATATCCTTCGAGGTTAGAACAGTACGGTCCATTCGATATCCATCCATGATGCGGATGCCGCCACCAGTTCCCTGAGTCGTACATATTGGTATTCCAGCCTGACATAGGGCATCAATATCCCTTATGATGGTCCTTTTAGACACTTCAAAATGCTCTGCCAGTTCAGGCGTTGTGACCTTTTCTCTTTGCAGCAGCAAGGATAAGATTCCTATCATTCTATCTATTTTCATGCTTTTCACTTCCATCTATATGATACAACGTATAACACGACATCTGTATGTCACCTTTATTTTACTACAAGCGAAAAAAGATGGGAATAGCAATCTATGCATGTATCACCGTT
>JAEDDO010000252.1 GCA_016298055.1 Frisingicoccus sp. | reverse complement strand
GAAGTTGAGGAGTATGAACATTACGATGCACCGAAATGTTACCCAAAAGTCTTTTGTAATCTTTTTTTAGGTGAATTCTCGGTATTCAGAGTAAAATAGCGTAATTATGTTAATTCTAATTACAGTATTCATGTGAAGTTGAAATGTCGTCGAAATGTTCCGAAATGTTGTTGCAATGTTCCGAAATGTTTGATATGTTTATCGCATAAGACTGCAGGAGGTGCCAAGATGCATATACGTGAGTTATTTCCGGATGTAATATCAGAAGATTTAGATTATGAATATAAGACAGTTTTGAATCCTGACAAACCTATTAAATGGGCTAAAACAATTGTTGGATATGCAAACGGGAAAGGAGGAGTTATGTTTGTCGGAGTTTCGAATGAAGGCGAGGCTTTTGGTATTAGCTTGGACGAAATTGATAAGACAAAAAATCTTATTGCTACGATTAACGATAGACATATATTTCCACATGCAAGGGTTCAGTATATGTTGAGAAGTGTTGATGCGAATGCAGAGCGCTTTGTTTTGGCGGTCAATGTCATCCAAGCGGATTCAATCTTAAGATATCGAGAGGGTGATTTTAATGAGACCGTATATATTAAAGGTGATGGAAATACACCGCCTGCTACACCAGAAGAAATAATTGCTTTGCATAAAAGGAAGTTTGGTGTAGATAATGAAACGACGGAGATAAAGTACGATGAAAAGAAATGGACGGAATATATCAAAGTATGCAGGGAGTACAGGGAGGATTCGTCGGCTCCAACATTAAAGGATTTACAGAATGAGGAAATTGTATCTAAAGAGGGCTTTGCAAAATCTGGTTTTATCATGTTTGGTGACGATTATGATGGAGATGATTCCTTGCTATGCTGTCGGCTTTGGAAGGGAAAACAAAAGACAGGAACCGTATTGGATCACGAAAGATTTAAAGGATCTTTGGCTAAGGTTTTTCAAGATGCAATCAATTTCATTGAAAGAAATACGAAGACAGGATGGCAAAAGACTCCAAACGGTGGTCGTGAGGAAATTCGATCATATCCGAAAGAGGCGATTAGAGAAGCCCTTGTAAATGCAGTAGCTCATAGGGACTATTCTATAGCTGGTACTCAGATAGATGTAGATATATATTGCGACAGAATAGAGATCGTATCACCAGGATCATGGCTGTTACCGAAGAACTATGAAGAATATCCTATTGGCTCTATTCCTTCTATACGTAGAAATACAATAATAGCGGCGTGTCTGGATGAAGCAAATTTAATGGAACGTGGTGGTACAGGCTTTCAGACTATGATTGAAAGTTATAAAGATAGTGAAGAACACTTGCAACCAGTTGTATCGATATATCCTGGTTTTTTGAATCTACGTTTGTATGATAAGCTTTATGAAGAGAATGGAGTAGAGACTGATAATGATGTGGTAAC
This sequence comes from Frisingicoccus sp., assembly GCA_016298055.1. GTDB lineage: Bacteria > Bacillota > Clostridia > Lachnospirales > Lachnospiraceae > Frisingicoccus. The sequence goes on along the minus strand of JAEDDO010000252.1, from coordinate 881 downwards.
AGATGCAGAAAGAATATTGGAAATACTAAAAATAGAAGGACCGAAATCTGTAAAAGAACTTCAGGCATATACAAAATATAAGAGTAGAAGTCAGTTTTTGGCGGAAGTACTAAATCCGTTGATTAATGAGGATATCGTTTATAGAGATGGAAATGCAAAATCACCGACGGCACTTATTAGAATAAAGCGGTAGGTGAATTTAGAAGTACACTTTAGGCGCTTGCAGAAATGAAGTCGCCTTTTGATGGTAACATTGATAAAACGAGTGGTGATTTTCAACTACGTATATCGCTCGAAAATTGTTTTACTTATGGGGGAGATGGAGTTATGCGAGTACTTGTAATACCGGATATTCATCTGAAAACATGGATATTTGACAGGGCCGAGAAAATCATAAAAGACGGTAAGGCGGATCGGGCTGTATGCCTAATGGATATTCCGGATGACTGGAATATGGAATTTCAGATAGAGAGATATAAAGAAACATTTGACCGGGCAATCGCATTTGCTGTGGACTATCCGGATACTCTCTGGTGCTATGGCAATCATGATGTCAGCTACCCGTGGGGAAGGCTTGAGACCGGATATTCTCCTTATGCCGAGAGGACGGTCATATCAAAGCTCGAAGAACTTGAGAACAGCCTTAAGAGTCCGGCACAGATCAACATAATCCATCGGATTGACAATGTGCTTTTCTCACATGGAGGGCTTACAGCTGATTTTCTGAAATGGCTAAACGCGGATCTGCTGTTTGCTGATATAGATGATGTTATTGCAGCGGTGAACGATGCTTCCCATGATTATCTCTGGAATGATAAATCACCGTTATGGCTCAGACCACAGTATGAGACCAGAGAGATATTCAGAGCAGATACCTACAA
>JAEDDO010000251.1 GCA_016298055.1 Frisingicoccus sp. | reverse complement strand
TTAAAATCATAGCTGCACTGGACGTACCGCTTTTTCCCATAATTCCTTCCCCATTATAACTGTCGAGACAGTAGAGCATCACGTTGCGAATGACCACCGGTGAAATTTCTTCCCTTTCAAAAAGAAAGCTGATGGCGTTCAACATGGTTGTCGGACCGCAATCGTATTCAGATAATTGATAATGAAGCGGATTTTTCATTAACATCTCCCTCCAATACATCACAAATTTGAAAAAATACTATATAAGAATTTCATGTTTTCTTCACTGTCTTTATATTCATTTCCATGATTTGTACCGCAGAAAATTCTCCGTCCCTCCCGGTAGGCCAGAAGCGTTGTAAATGTAACCGGCTGCCATTCCTGCTGATCTAAAGGCACTGTGGCAAAAAATATCCGATTACCCTTATCAAGTTCATAAAGCGATCCTGCATAATTGGTATGTACATAAAACAGTTCACCATCATAGATCATCAAATTAAGCTTGTTCCCCTTGGACATTTCCACAATGATGGCATCCAGCAGATGAAATCTCTCCTGTGCGTCCATCGGTCTCTCTAATCGCCGCTCTTCCTGATTCATACGATCCACAATATAAAGCAAAATTCTTTCACTGTCCGTATCTCCATTTTGAATATTCACATAAGGATTTAAAGGCCTGTAATCAAAAATTGTCCCATTGTGAACCAGAGACCACTGTCGCCCGTTCAAAGTCTTTGCCGTATAAGGATGACAATTTTTGTATTCTACATTTCCAATGGTTGCATAACGAATATGTGCAAAAGCATTTTTTACAAAAACCGGTACGGAAAGCCTTTCCTTCAGATAATTGCTCTTGCTTGCCTGAACAGGTTCCTTCTCAATCTGAACTGCATTTTCTTCCATACATGCTATCCCCCATCCATGAGGATGAGCACTGCTGTGGCTGAAAAAAATTTTCAAATAGTCCCCGATATTATAATTTTCTTCCGAACTGATTCCAAATAATTCACACATATGTTGTCTCCCTTCTCCGTCGTTTTATTTCATGTCGGTAAGTACCCTGGCATGCTGTTCTGCCAGTTCAATTTCCCTTTTTACATAGTCTTTCTCAAACATAGACTTAATCTGCACCGCATATCGATTATTCGGGCAGAAAATCTTCTGCTCCTGAAAATAAATAATCTCCATCAATTCCTGTTTTCCAATACGCTGGAAGAATCGTTTCATGGAAGCCAATACATGCAGAGCAGCCTGTTTGACAGGCATGGCAGAATTCCATCCCGTCTCGATCCATATACCATCCTCCGCATAGTTTTTTAAACGTTCTAATGTATTTTCCCCTTTTGGTTTAAGCCGGACCGGATAATAAAGCTCCGCCGCTTCCTTTAACTGCCCCTGGGCCACATAGCTTTCAATGCTTTTCACATAACTTTGCAGGTTTTCATAATCCAACAGAGGATCAAAATCATTCCAGTATCCGATTTTACTGCATCGGGGTGATGCCAGATTTTTCAGGACGACCTTTCCCAAATCTTCATCATGAAAAAAGGAACCGTCCATAACAGGGCTTGCCGCTGTAAGATATACGATCAGCCAGCTGCACTTCGTAACTTTTTTTGCCAGTTCCAGATAAATTTGATTTTTATATTCCTGAAGTGAGACAAAAGTACTGTTCCTGTATCCCTCTTCCAGAATTTTTTCTGAGAAAGAAAAATTAAAGTGAATCCCTGAAAAAAGCATCTTCCTTTTTCCATATTTCCCAGCCAGATATTCCCTGTACAGTTCCTTGCCCCTCAGAACGCCCTCATAGCTTGCAATGGGTATGTCCTTTTCCCCCAGCACATAAGGAGGATTTGAAAAAGGCCACATCAATTCCTTCCCTGTTTTCAGGTGGAGCAGTGTTGTAACTGCCATTTTCTGAAGCTCTTCAAGTATCCCTCTCCATATTAGGATTGTCCATAAACGGATGCTTCGTATGTGCTAAATATCCTTCCGGAGTCACTCTCAGACTTTCTTTTTCAAGGCCAAATATTCCTTTCAATGTCTCCCGTCAAGATTTTTTATTATCTCCATGAAAAAAGAAAGAGGATCCTCAAAAGCTGAGGATTCCCCTTTATCATTGTATGCATGGTTATAACTTTAATTCCTTTTTGAATCTGGAGTACATCGTATATGTTCAATAAATTCCCTGATTTTATTCAAATCTTCTTCTTTTACTTTTGTAATTTCCATAACTGCTCCCTGCAGGACATCCAACTATTGTACTGCCTTAAATGCCTCTTCAAGATCCTGAATAATATCATCAATATTTTCTGTTCCAATAGACAGACGAATGGTAT
>JAEDDO010000250.1 GCA_016298055.1 Frisingicoccus sp. | reverse complement strand
TTATTGAAAATTATCTGGAATTGAAAAATCGTCTCATTTCCAGAGGCTATGTTTTTCAGTCTGAGACAGATACGGAAGTTGTCACATTATTAATGGATTACTATTTTGACGGTGATCTTTTAAAAACGCTTGCAAAAGTTATGACACGTATCGAAGGTTCTTATGCGCTCGGCATTATTAACAAAGATAATCCGGACGAGATCATTGCTGTAAAAAAAGACAGCCCGCTGATCGTGGGACTTTCTGAAGAGGGAAACTATATCGCTTCAGATATTCCTGCTGTTTTAAAACATACACGAAAAATCTATATTCTTGAAGACGGCGAGATCGTCAAGCTGACCCGTGACGGTGTCACTGTATACAATGAAGATCTGGATGTTATTGAAAAAGAGGTCACGGAGATTCAGTGGGATGTGTCAGCGGCTGAAAAAGGCGGCTATGAACATTTTATGATGAAGGAGATTCATGAACAGCCGAAGGCGGTCCGGGATACTGTTTTTCCGCGTTTGAGAGATGACGAAGTTTTCATTCACGAACTTCGTATGACAGACGAACAGATCAGAGATCTTCGAAAAATATTCATTATCGCCTGCGGTTCCGCTTATCATGCAGGTGTAACAGGCAAATATGTGATTGAAGAATTGTCAAGGATTCCTGTGGAAGTGGATCTTGCGTCCGAATTCCGTTATAGAAATCCGATTCTGGAAGATAATACGCTGGCGATCATTATCAGTCAGTCCGGTGAGACAGCTGATACACTGGCGGCTATGCGAGAGGCCAAACGCCACGGTGTTCGAACTCTGGCCGTTGTCAATGTTGTCGGAAGTTCCATTGCCCGTGAGGCGGACGATGTTCTTTATACCTGGGCAGGACCTGAGATTGCCGTAGCGACAACAAAAGGATATACAAGCCAGCTTTCCGCTTTATATTTACTGGCACTGCATTTTGCAAAAATTCGTGAAAAAGTATCGGATACGGAATATCATGAGATGATCCAGGAATTAAAGACACTGCCGGAAAAAATTGAAAGTATGCTTGAGAATAAAGAAAGAATTCAGTATCTTGCCAATAAATATATCGGTCTTAAGGATGTCTTTTTCCTTGGACGGGGTATCGACTATGCCAGTGCGCTGGAAGCTTCTCTGAAATTAAAAGAAATCTCCTATGTACATTCGGAAGCCTATGCTGCCGGTGAATTAAAACACGGAACGATTTCTCTGATTGAGAAAGGCACACTTGTTGTTGCACTGGTGACTCAGGAGCTGCTTTACGGAAAGATTGTGAGCAATATTGTTGAGGTGCGTACCCGTGGAGCCTTTGTTCTGGCTGTTACAAATGAAGATAATAAAGATATTGAAAAGAACGCAGATTATGTGTTCTATATTCCAAAGACAAACCGTATGTTTACAGGATTGATGACAACGATCCCGTTACAGCTTTTTGCATATTATGTGGCTGTTGCCAAGGGATGTGATGTGGATCAGCCGAGAAATCTTGCAAAATCTGTGACAGTTGAATAAAAGATGGTCCCGGATAAGCCGGGGAAGAATGTGGAGTGAAGAAAATGGAAAATTTATTGATTAAAAATATGTATGATCTGAATGAAACGATTGCGGCAGACTTGTTTGAGGGTCTTGATTATCCGTGGCAGGCACTTCCAAAAATCGGAGATTTTATTAAAAAACTTGGACCATCCCTTCCGAAAGAAGAATATGATCAGATCGGCGAGGATGTGTGGATTGCAAAGAGTGCTACAGTATTTCCATCTGCCTACGTGCATGGACCGGCGATTATCGGAAAAGAAGCAGAAGTGCGTCATTGTGCATTTATCCGCGGTAATGCCATTGTCGGCGAGGGAGCAGTGGTCGGCAATTCGACAGAATTAAAAAATGTGGTCTTGTTTAATAAGGTTCAGGTACCTCATTACAATTATGTGGGGGATTCGATTCTTGGATATAAGGCGCATATGGGAGCTGGTTCGATCACATCCAATGTAAAGGCGGACAAGCAGCTTGTCAAAGTCCATACCGGAGAGGTGCATATTGAGACCGGACTCAAAAAATTCGGTGCTATGCTGGGAGACAATGTGGAGGTAGGATGTAATGCGGTTCTCAATCCGGGAACTGTGATCGGAAGAGAGTCAAATGTTTATCCAACATCTATGGTTCGCGGTGTTGTTCCGGCAAAGAGCATTTTTAAAAACACAGGTGAAATCATCAGCAAAAAGATTACAGAATAAAATACATGGAAAAGCTGGACGAAAAAGCTATTTTATGAGAAAATATAGACAGAAGTTCTATCATTTTAACGATAAATATTCAAA
>JAEDDO010000249.1 GCA_016298055.1 Frisingicoccus sp. | reverse complement strand
TCTGCACAAGAGGCGTCGTTCCATGCCCCCATCCCATACAGGGGTCCAGTGAATCAGGTTCGCTTGAAATCGATATAATCACTTCATCCTTAACTTCCGATTCTCCTGCCGTTTCTGTCTGTGTCAAACTAGCTGTATGTGTTTTTTTCCCTGTTCCGCCACAGCCTGTCATTAATCCTAAAATCATAGCTGTACCAAGAAGCAGCGATACCATTTGTTTTTTCATCATTCGTCTCCTTTAATCCGTAATGTCAGCAAATCTGTTCGTTTATTTTTTAACAGAAAAAACCACGAAAATTTGCATTATAAAATCCAAACCTTCGTGGTTTTGCATATTCCATCACATCATCAGCCTTCATGACCGACATTAATAATAAACTATCATAAACCCAATCTCCTGTCAATATATATATTTCCCGTGCGGTCCATAGTCACACTTTCAAATTTATACTTGATAATATTCTTCTGACCGACTATACTATTTTGGTGTCCATAGATCTATCTTATGGTCACCTTAAAAAAGGAGGTTAAACATCATGTTACTAAATTTTGCAGAGATATTAAAAATAATTTTTCTCGGAATTGTCGAAGGCGTTACCGAATGGCTGCCAATAAGCAGTACCGGGCATATGCTGCTCGTCGATGAATTTATTTCACTGAACATGAGTGATGCATTCAAAGAAATGTTTTTTGTTGTTATTCAGCTCGGAGCCATTATTGCCGTCATTGTCCTGTTCTGGAATAAAATGTTTCCGTTTCAGTTCAAAGACAAATCCCGATCTGTCATAAAAACCGACACTTTCATCTTGTGGTTTAAAGTTGCCTTTGCCTGTGTTCCATCGGCTGTTATGGGTATTTTATTTGACGATTTTCTCGAAGAACACCTTCATAAGCCAATCATTATTGCTGCCATGCTGATCATCTATGGTATTCTTTTTATCATCATTGAAGACTGGAATAAAAAAAGAACACCTGTAACAAATACTCTTACAGATATCAGCTTTAAAACAGCCTTTATCATCGGTGCCTTTCAGATACTCTCTCTCATTCCAGGTACGTCCCGCTCGGGAGCGACAATTATCGGTGCTTTGCTGATCGGCGTATCCCGTGTGGCAGCAGCAGAATTCACTTTCTTTTTAGCTGTTCCGACCATGATCGGAGCAAGTCTCTTTAAACTTGTCAAATTCGGATTTAACTTTACAGGTGCGGAACTCTTTGCACTCCTTCTCGGCATGGTCATTGCCTTTCTTGTATCTGTTTTTGTCATCAAATTCTTGATGAGCTATATTAAAAAACATGATTTCAAGGTATTCGGCTGGTATCGTATTGTCCTTGGTGCCGCAATCATTTTACTGGCAATTGTCGGCATTCTCTAGAAAAAGCAGAAAGAACCCGTCCAAATCCATCGGGTTCTTTCTTTTTTTATACGTGTCACATTATTTATTATTGTTATTCTTTGCCCGTGCCAGTAAATCAAGCACTTTAAAATAAATCCAAACAATCGTAAATACGAGTCCGAAAGCTGCAATCCATTCATATTTCTTTGGAAGTCCATTTTCAACAATATATTGAACCGTGTTAAAATCTGCCAGAAGAAATAAGGAAGCGATAATAATGCCGGCAACAGATCCTAAAATACCAAGAATCGTATTGTTCTGAAAGAATAAAGCCACTTCTCTGAGCCCCGGAATAAATGCACATACGCACACAATCCCGCTCATCAGTATAGAAGCAAGCAGCAGAGTCAAAACCACTGTCCGAAATTTTTTCGTCACTTTTACAATCCCGCTTGCATACAACACGCACATCGCCGCAACAATCGCCATTGTAATAACGACAGCTATGAGAAGGATTGTTCTGTAATCAACGATTGACGAAGCAATAAAACCTAATATATAACCGGTACCTAAACAGTACAATGTACCTAAAACAGGTATCGCTCTGCGCACTAAAAATGCAACAAAAGGAACAATAACAAAAAATGCAAGGGCTACGAAAAATGGAATGGCAGCCTCCGTCGGCACATCAACCTCCGTCGTTCCCGGTATACCCACAAGTGGATAAATAATATTGAGAAATGCCTGTGCGATAAACCCAGCAAAAATGACAGCTATAAAATAAAAACATTTTATAACAATACCTTTATAGGTTGCACATTCTTCCGTTCTCTCATCCACCTTACTTAATTTTTTTAATAAAGGATTTGTGAAAAATCCATCGATCGTTGAAGACTGATTCTGCATTGTAATATTACTCATATTCATTCACCTCTCTGTATTTCTTTCTATCTATATATACGTATATCTTTCGTGAAAGACCGATTTTTTTT
>JAEDDO010000248.1 GCA_016298055.1 Frisingicoccus sp. | reverse complement strand
ACACCCGGGTCTGAATGTGATAGATTCGGACCCGGGTGTTCTTTGATGAAAGAATGATGGGAAGGGGATGGAATAAAGATGTCTGAAGTTATGGAGTACAAGTGTCCGTACTGTGGCGGAGCTATGGAATTTGACAGTAAGAGTCAGAAAATGAAATGTCCTTATTGTGATTCTGAAATGACAATAGAAGCCTTTAACAATATACAGAAAGAGGAAACGCAGGAGACGGAACATCCTGCTGTCGAGGCCTCAGAGGATGGACAATGGCGGGAAGGTGAGACAGAGAATATGCGTATATACGCATGCCAGTCCTGCGGCGGTGAGATTGTGGCTGATGTGAATACGGGGGCAACATCCTGTCCATTCTGCGGAAATCCTGTCGTTATGAAAGGACAGTTTGCGGGGGATCTTCGCCCGGATTATATCATTCCGTTTAAAAAGGATAAAAAAGCGGCCAAGGCAGCTTATTATGAGCATTTAAAAGGAAAAGCCTTTTTACCGGGAATTTTTAAAAAGGAAAATCATATTGATGAGATTAAAGGTGTTTATGTTCCGTTCTGGCTTTTTGACGCAGATGCGCAGGCCGATATTCATTATGAGGCGGAAAAGATACGTGTGTGGGAAAAGGGGGATACGGAATACACGGAGCATCGGTATTATGATGTGCACCGTGCCGGAAGCGTGAGCTTTCAGAACATTCCGGAAGATGGTTCCACAAAGATGGATGATGCTTTGATGGAATCGATCGAACCCTTTAACTTTGATGAAGCTGTTCCTTTTGAGACAGCCTATCTTGCCGGCTACCTGGCCGACAGGTATGATGTGACGAAAGAGGATCGTCTGGCCCGCGCAGAAGAGCGTATGACCAAAAGTGCAGAAATCTCTATGAAACAAAACGTAGATGGCTATGATGTTGTCAGAACATCCAGCAGTCATGTTAATATGAGAAATACATCCCATAAGTATGCTCTGTATCCGGTCTGGATTTTGAATACGACATGGAAAGGCGAATCGTATATTTTTGCTATGAATGGTCAGACAGGAAAGATGGTAGGTAATCTGCCTTTTGATAAAAATCAGTTTTATAAATATATTGGAACACGCAGTGTGATCATCGGGGTCATTCTTTATGCCTTGATGTGGATCATTACGTTGCTGTAGGGGGGAAGGATTGATGAAAAAAAGATTTTTTGCATTATTTTTAGCAGTCCTTCTGATGATGACCTGGATGCTTCCGGTATCAGCCGACGAAGGAAAAATTTATATTATTGATGAGATGGATGTGGTCACAGATTATGTGACTGAGTTGAATGAGAGAGCTTCGGTGCTGTCAGATACATATGGAATCAATGTCACGCTGCTTATGACAAACACGACAAATGGAGCAGATACACCTGGCTACGCCGAAGAAGCTTACAAAGCTTCCTTTGGTGATGCGGATGGCATTATGCTCATCTGGAATTATGAAGAAACGGAGTGGTATATCTATAAACAGGGAAAGGGTGAAGAACTTTTTTCGGAAGCAGATGATGATGAGCTCTGGCAGGCATTTGCAAATAATGAATATTACGATGAATGTGTAGCTGCTTATCTCAATAAAGCAGAAGAGATGCTGGAAGAAAAAATCGGGCCTGCTTTGGAGTCAGAGTCACAGGAGATTATGGAATCCTTTGCGGTCATAGAGAATACAGTGGCGGATAATACAGTAATACCTGTACAGACAGAGCAGAAAGAAGAACACCAATCTATCCCGGAAGAAAGACTCCTGCCCCGCCTTGTGGACAGAGGAGAACTTCTTACAGACAGGGAAGAAAGTGAACTTCTTTCAAAGCTGGATGAGATCAGCGAGCGCCAGAAAATGGATGTGGTCGTTGTGACCGTTGACGGCCTTGAAGGCAAGACAGCGATGGCTTATGCAGACGACTTTTATGACTATAACGGCTACGGCTACGGTGATTCCAGAGATGGCATTCTTCTTCTGATCAGCATGGAAGAGAGAGACTGGCGAATCAGTACATGCGGATATGGCATTACAGTCTTTACAGATGCAGGCCAGGAATATATAAGTGACAAGTTCCTTCCATATCTCAGTGATGGCGATTACAGTGAAGCATTTACAAAATATGCAGACTTATGTGATGCATTTATAACCCAGGCAAGGGAAGATAAGCCTTATGATGTGGGGAATCTTCCGAAGGAGAAGTTGTCACCGCTCTGGATATTTGCAGACCTTTTGATTGGTTTGGTTATTGCAGTCATTATCGGATTTATTAAAAAAGGATCATTGACTTCTGTTAAGATGCAGTATGCGGCACAGGATTATATTGTGGA
>JAEDDO010000247.1 GCA_016298055.1 Frisingicoccus sp. | reverse complement strand
TTCGGATTGAAGAAAGCAAAAAGCATTTAAAAATAACTTATTTTGGGGATGAGCGATATTTTGCCGTATTCGGCAGTACTCCGAGTGATGTAAGATGCGGAAAAAATAATGCTGCGATGATTGTAAAGATGGCTTATTGAAAAGGAAGAGGTTTCATAGTAAGTTTCATTTTATGCGGTAAAAGCAGGTATCAAATAAATCAATAGGATTGTAGAATGTTTATATAACAAATGCTCAAGCTTGAACATAAGTTGAACATTGATAATTCAATAGTGTGTAATTATACAAAGATATGGAGGAAAACGAATAATGAACTCAAAGAATAGTAGAAATCTGTCATTAGAAGTTGGTAAAAGTGTATTCTTCGGTCATTATCACCAGGAGTGGCCAAAGGGAAGCCATCCTCAGCCAATCGAATGGATCGTTATAAGCATAAAAAAAGGTTCTGCATTATTATTGAGTAAACACATTTTAGAACGTATACCTTTCGATCGTGCTGTATCTGGCGAAATGTGGATTGGCTGTACCATGCGTAAGTGGTTAAATGATACATTTTTACATGAGGCCTTCACTGCTGAAGAGATGCATTGTATTCAGATATCAAAAAATACAATGGATGAATCGGATTTGTATGATGATGCAGTTCCTTATAAATGTACAACTTTTGATAAAGTATTTGTACTGAGTCAGGAGGAAATCTGCAAAATGAGCGAGAAATATCTGAGTGCTGAATCTACTGCATATGCAAGACACAGAAAGGATGCGGGTGACTATGGTTCCAATTGGTGGTGGTTGAGGACAACTCTTTCAGATAGAAAACATTGTATGATCGTTCAGGATGGAGGGCATGTGAATGACAGAGGGGATCTTGTGACCGCCGGTTATGTCGGTGTTCGTCCGGCACTCTGGTTGGATGTTTCAAAGTATAAATAGCGTAATAATGAACAATTTTCTGATTTCATGTTGCAGATTATTGCGCATAAAGCAGGAAAAATGGTGAACATTCTGAATGCTCCCGAGGTCACATATCCATCTCCGAAAAAAGTAATAACAGTTAAAGAAATGTTTGATCTGTCAGGGTCTGTATTAACATGAAATGAGCAAGAATTCTCCCACCTCTAAGGTGGTGAGAGCCATTGAACAGGAAGCACCCACTTCATAATCTGTGATTTAAGTGGTGGGAGAGGTACTTGATCGGATTTCAGACGGACGAGATGACTGGTGCGATTTTTTGAAAAAGTAAATATAAGAATATCAGGAATATAAAATAGAAAGCCGGGTATTTGATTTGAATTCTAATTCTATTAGGAAGATAAATCGAATATCCGGCTTTTTATTATTCCGATCAAGTTTCAACGATACTTTCATTAATTTCATAAAAGCGAAGCTGTTGAATGAACATTTATGTGAGACAATATCCTTAGTTAAAAAATACAGATGATTGAAAGGATAAAGGAGGAGTCCAATATGAGTTTTGATCCAAGACCGGTAACATTGGAAGAATATAATCAATCTTTAAGGGATTCGGTAAATGCCTATTATACACATGCCATCAATGACCCGGGCATGTCCCGTGAGGATGCCATCAAATCAACGGGGGAAATGGCAGAGAATTATCTTGAAGCGGTGGAAGAATTTGAAAATCAATCCAATGTTCAGATGGACACCGAAACAGATGTACAGAGTAACGAAGCACCATCCGTCGATAGTGAAGAAGGTATTGATGGCGGAGAAGGCTGTGACGATGGATTAGATATGGAATAGAGGGGGTAGAAATTATGGGATATGAATATACAAACAGAGCAGTGGCAAAATGTGATCGTCAGAATCGAAACAGTGGTGTATATACACGGACCTTATTTGGTCAGAGCATTCATGAGAATCCGGTACCGGTCTGGACGGCGAGCAGGGAGCGGGATCCCTTTGTAACGTTGAAAGACCCTGTGAGCGGCAATAAGATCGGAATCAGTAAGGATATGCTGTCTTATGGACTGGTTGCTTTTGCAGATCCGGGCGGCGGAAAAACAAATTTACTGGATATCATTGTGGACCGGCTTCTTGTGACACAGGAGGATAATGATATTATGGTTATTTTGGATACAAAGGGAGATTATTATAGGGAATTTGGCCGAAGAATTCCGCTGCATGCATGCACTGTTATCGGTGCGGGTGAAGAGTACAGGCAGATTACAGGGTGTCACAATATTTTTGCGGAAATAATGCCGAGGGGGCAGGATGGCAGGCTGGTATATACGAAAGATTCAGATGTGGATGCCCTTGATATCTCAAAACAGTTGTTTCAGAAAATGAACAGTGAGACCCAGCCTGTCTTTCCGGCAATGGCTGCCCAGA
>JAEDDO010000246.1 GCA_016298055.1 Frisingicoccus sp. | reverse complement strand
CGGACATGGCTGATTATCTTTTTGTTTATGTTTTTCCTGATTATGATTCCGTTCCCATTTTTCTACAGTGAGACGTATATACCGTTTGTGGGAGGCATTCCGAGTTATCTTTTCGGATGGTTTGCACATACAGCTGTTACATTTACGTTGATCATTGTATATTTTCGCATGTGTATGAAGAGAAAAGAATACCATGTTTACGATGAAGATGAAAAAGAGAAAAAGGAGGAAAAATAAATATGAATGGAGCAATTCAGCCATCACCAATACCGTTTTATTCTGTACTGGTGATTTATCTTGGAATCATGGCATTTATCGGATGGTATGCAAGTCGTAAGACAAGCAGTCTTGGAGACTTCTTTGTGCTTAGCGGAAAAGCTGGTGTGATTGTCAGCGGTATTGCATATTTTTCAACTCAGTTTTCTATGGGAACATTCCTTGGAACTCCTGGAACAATTTATGGAGTGGGATATGCAGGAATGGCAATTTCTGTACCGGGTGCAGTATTTTGTATGATTTTACCTGCTGTTTTGATTGGACGAAAATTGATTACTCTTGGACACGAATATGGATTTCTCACAATGGCTGATTATCTGACTGACCGTTATCATTCAAAAAGTATGAGTGGAGTGTTGGGAGTTATGATGTTGTTCTTCCTGATTCCTATGATGGGAGCGCAGATCATTGGAGCAGGAGTTATTGTTCATGTATTTACTGGACTTCCTGAGTGGGCAGGAGTTGTAGGAATGGGTATAATTGTTATATTATATTGTATGGCAGGTGGAATGAAAGGAGCGATGATGACAGATGTCATTCAAGGCTCTCTTATGATAGGAACCGCAATTGTTACGTTTGTTGTGTCAATAGTGATGGGAGGCGGTTTTGAAAACATTAATCATACATTGCAGAATATGAATGAGGCTTATTTGACATTCCCAGGTGCAAATGGTTATATGCCGTGGACATATTATGTTTCTAACATTGTACTGTGGTCATTCTTTACTATGGGACAACCACATTTGTTTACGAAATTCTTCGCTATGAAAGATCACAAAACAATGTTTAAGGCAGTTCTCCTGGGTACAGGCGGCATGTTTTTGTCAGCAACTTTGATTGAGTGGGCTGGTGTAAATGGAATAGCATCGATCCAGAATATTGAGAAGGCAGATCAGATTGTTCCGATGATTCTTCAAAGAGGACTGAATCCATTCCTTGCGTCGATTTTTATTTCTGGAATTGTTGCGGCAGGTATGTCTACAATTGATGGTATTTTGGTTACTACAACTGGTGCGGTAACAAGAGATATTTATCAGAAGCTTATTAATAAGAAAGCGACAGATGAAAGCGTCATGAAGTTATCAAAAGTTGTAACAGTGCTTATCGGTATCATCGTAATTTGTTTTGGAGTATTTCAGCCGGGAAGCATTTTTGAAATTAATTTATTTGCGTTTTCTGGAATGGCAGTGTTTGTAGTGCCGATTTTGTTTGGAATGTATTGGAAAAAATCAACGGCAAAGGGTGCAATTGCGGCGGTTGTAGTAGGAGTAATTGCTCTTTTGTGCTTTACATTGATTCCATCTGTGAAGGCGATGGCGTTTGGGTTCCATGCATTATTCCCGTCAACAATTCTGGGAGCAATTACTATGGTTATTGTTAGTAATATGACTCAGGCACCGCCGCAGGAGACAATTGAACGTCATTTCGCAATTTTTCAAAAAAAATAAAAGCGAAGACAAGAAGGAGGAAATGATATGTATCTTGGAAAGATGACGACAGCTCAGGCGAAAGAAGCATTCAAAAATGATCCGATTATTGTGATTCCGGTTGGAAGCACAGAACAGCATGGGACACAGAGTGCACTTGGAACGGACTATATGGTTCCGTCATATTTGGCAGATCATATTGAAGATGTGGACAATGTGATCGTAGCACCGACTGTTCCTTATGGCGTATGCCCGTATCATTTGAGCTTTGAAGGTAGTATTAATATTGGATATGAGGGCTTATATCTTGTGCTTCATGGAATAATGGACTCATTGATGCAACATGGTGTACGAAGATTTGTAGTTCTCAATGGACATGGCGGAAATACTCCTTCTATTGATAGGGCGGCACTTGAGGTATATCATAAAGGTGGTGTGTGTGCCAGTGTAGACTGGTGGAGTTTGGTGGCGCAGCTTGATGATAGATTCCAGGGAGGACACGGAGATGTTTTGGAGACGTCTGCCATGATGGCGATTGCTCCAGAATCAGTACATTTGGAACTTGGTAAACCGATTAATGCGCAAAATCCGACAAGCGAGATGAAAGCTGCATATATTCAGGCTGTGAATTTTAAAGGTGGTACAGTCAGACTTGTGCGAGATACAAAAGAAAT
>JAEDDO010000245.1 GCA_016298055.1 Frisingicoccus sp. | reverse complement strand
AAAAAAGAAAAACAGATTCTCTTTTCAACAGTTCCGTTAGGGAAAGAAGCATGGCAACCAGTTACATTCACTACTCTGCTTGCATATCAAGAAGGTAAGAAGCTCTTCATCGGAACGAATCATGGTGAAGAGTATAAAAACGATACACAAAATATACAATCTTTATAGGAGGTAAACTATTATGGAAATAGGCGGATTTTTCCCTTACGAACCAACCCTTGAAACTGAAACCAATTATATCACGCGCACATGCCCTGATGCGGACGATGTGGTTCATTTGATGTCTGGACGTTGTTCCATCTATTATTGTTTGCAAGACATCATGCTAACCGACAAAAAGCGTGTGGCATATCTCCCTGCCTACGATTGCGAAACAGTCATTGGATGTTTTGTAAAAGCAGGATACGAGATCCATTACTATGATTTTGACAATAACCTGATCCCACAATTTGATGAATCCTTAATCCCCAAAATCAGTTTCTTACTCATCTGTGGATACTATGGGTATTCGACTTTTGACACAGAATTTGTAAAAAAATGTAAAAATAGTGGAGTCACAATCATGCAGGACACAACTCATACCGCATTTTCGCCGATTGGAGCCTGCGAAGATGCCGACTATATTTCTGTAAGTCTCCGAAAATGGATGGGCGTCATTTCGGGTGGCCTGGCAATTAAACGGACTGGAAAGTTTAACGTTTTACCTATCCCACCAAATCAAACACAGTTATCTATGAGAGACAAAGCTTTGAAATACAGAGCAGAATATGAAAAAACAGGTGATGAATCTCTAAACAAAGAAAGTGACGATGCTTTCTGGAAAGCTGAATTCATGCTGCGTGAAATATTCGATATGCAAGCCGGAGACGATGAATCACTGGAAACCATTAAACACTATCCGCTAGACAATTCAATCATTAAAAGACGAGAGAATTACAATTATCTTCTGAAACATTTGCCACACAATCCATCCGTACGTCCTGTCTTTCCATACCTTCCGGATGATGTGTGCCCTATGTTCTTTCCTTTTCTCGTAGACGATCGCAGTTCTTTGATTGACCATTTGAAAAAGAATCAAATTGTACCAAAAGTATATTGGCCCGTCCCTCCATTTATTGATATTGAAAAATATCCCGGAGCACAATACATATACAATCATATAATGTCCATCAGTTGTGATCAGAGATTTTCAATTGAAGATATGCAAAAAATCGTAGACGTTTTTAAGAAATACAATTAATCATCATAAAAGGGAGAAGCATCACCACAGCTTCTCCCTTTTATAACTAAGTATCTCCTATTCGTATGTCCCATTCCGAATCAGTTTTTTCTCTTTCATAAAGACTTTCCCTTTTGCAATGTATGTGCTCAAAGTCATATCTTTTTCAAACAAAAGCAGGTCTGCATCCGAACCTTCTCTAACCACTCCTTTTTCAGGCAACAAATCGAGTGCTTCTGCAACCTGACTGGTCATGTACGGTAACGCCTTCTCAAGAGGCATTCCCAGCTCTTTAACCATAAAAATCAACTCATTATATAACGCATCCACTTTGGACACACCGATTTTCAGAAGAGTTCCATCCTGGGCATATTCCGACCAGCTTCCATGCCCATCCGAACTTATTGTAATACGTTCCGTCGAAAGTCCTCTTTCAACAGCTTTCACAATACATTTGCCAGGAGCAAAATGCTCATTGATTGCGCACGTCAGATCAATATAACCGCCTTTTTCAAGAAATCTATATGCCTCTTCCAAGAGATTTTCATTTCTATTAACATGTGTCGGTCTAAAAATACGTATTGGAACAGAACTTTCTGAAAGCGCGCGAAAAACTGGTTTTAACCCGCACTCGGCATCTCCCATATGCAGTACCACAATTCCCGGCTTTCCACTCAGCATGCCTGCAACTCTTGCCTTACTCGCTATCTGAATCAACTCATCTTCCGTAACATTCGGCGCACGATGATCAGAAATAGCTAATTTTACCCCCAATACTTCTTTTATAAAAACTATATCTTTATCAATCTCTCCTGTAATTGTCGGCGATGGATATCCATATGCGCCAGTTAGTATATATGCACTCACCCCTTCTTCGGTAAGAGCTACCGCTTTTGCATATAAATTTTCTACACTTCTCGTAAGGCCATCGGTTCCCAGAAGCCCAATTACTGTTGTAATTCCGCCTTTTATCATTTCTGACAAATTAAGTTCCGGCGTTCTTGTATGAAAACTTCCTTCACCCCCACCACCAGTAATATGAACATGCTGATCAATCAACCCAGGTGTTAATATCTTATTTTCCCCATCAATAATCTCACACCATTCAGGCAAATTCTCAATTGAATCCTTGATGCATTCGATTTTCTCACCACATATCAGAACATCTTTTTTCCCTAT
>JAEDDO010000244.1 GCA_016298055.1 Frisingicoccus sp. | reverse complement strand
GGGAACTTTGATTGGTGATCTGTCCAGAGTACAGAAAATCTATTTGGTATGTGGCCGAACTGATATGAGGAAATCTTTCGATGGACTCATGGCAATCATTCGGGATAACTTTCAGATGGACCCTTTCTCCAATGCAGTCTTTCTGTTCTGTGGGCGTAAAAAGAACACGATGAAAGCACTCTACTTCGACCGGGATGGATTCGTGCTCCTGCAGAAGCGTCTGGATAATGGAAAGTTCCAGTGGCCCCGCAATGCTTCGGAAGTCAGACCTTTGACCAGACAGGAATTCCGCTGGCTGATGGAAGGACTTTCTATTGATCAGCCGAAAGCAATACAGCCTGTGAAAGGCAAAGATTTTTGATTTGTACAATATGTAGATTTTGAAAAATTTTTCTACAGCCCAAACTGGTTCTCGCCGGAAGATATCCACAAATGTGCGATCATGGGAAAAGTTGTTCGTGGATAGTTATGCACAACCTCATAATGATGTGTATAACTTCACAGAAAAACTCCAAAACGGGCTGATTTTTAAAGAAAAAAAGGATACTTTTGATTCGTCATAATGCCAGTCCGTTTTTGCGTGGCATTTGCGATAATTTCGCCCTTTTAGTACAATAAATGTATCTAAAAAGAGGGAGGAATTCACGATGGATCCAGAGGGACAGAACATACTTTTTCGCAATCAGTTGGAACAAAAAGATCTTATGATCCAGATGCTTTCTGAGCGATTAAATGAAAAAGATGAAACGATCACTGATCTGAAAGAAACAATCAAAGATCTAAAAGTAACGATTGCCGGTCTTCAGGAAACACTCAATGAATTCCAGCGAAAGCTCTTTGGTACGAGCAGTGAGAAAACAAAACAAGATGAAAAACCAGAAGAAACAGTGACAACAACTGTAAAAAGTCATAAAAGAACAACACGTAAAGCAAAAGCCACACGTGAAGACCAGTATGGAAATCTTCCAATTCGCAAAGAGGTAATCCCTCTATCGGAAGAAGATAAGCATTGTCCTTACTGTAATTCCCTGATGGAGTATGTAACTGAAACCTTTGTCCGGGAAGAACTCCGGATCACACCTGCGAAAGTGGAACGAATTCATTATTACCAGGAAAAATGGCAGTGTCCGGAGTGCAAAAAAGATGGTGATGGAACATTCGCAGAATCAAAAACACCTACTGCCTTAATTCCTCACAGCCCGGCTTCTCCATCCATAGTCTCATATGTTGCAATGGAAAAGATAGGTTTGGCTATTCCTTATTACCGGCAGGAGTTTTTGATGCAGCAGCTGGGATTTACATTGCCAAGAGAAACTATGGCAAACTGGATTATTTATGTTGCTGAGCACTATTTTTATCCGATTTATGATCGTTTGCATGAAGAACTCTTAAAACGTGACCTGGTGCATGCAGACGAGACTACCTGTCAGGTTTTGCGCGAAAAGGGACGCGCTGCAGAACAGACATCCTATATGTGGTTATATACAACCGGAAACGATGGTCTCACACCAATCGTCCTCTATGATTACCAGCCAAGCCGCAAAGGATCCTGTGTACAAAACTTTCTGGAGGGATTTCATGGACTGGTACAGTGTGACGGATACCAGGGTTATAACAAACTGGAAGATGTCATACTGGTATGCTGTCTTGCACATGCAAGACGAAAGTTCTTCGAGGCAGTTCCGGCAGCCAAGCGTAAAAAGCTGAAGCTATTGGATATCAACTCCGATGTAGCAATCGAGGATATCAATCTTCCAGATGAAGAAGAAGCAAAACAGTTGCTTCCTGCAGAAATCGGACTGCTGTATTGCAATAAACTCTTCTATCTGGAGCGCACACTGAAGGATTTGGATCCCGAAGAACGAAAACAACAAAGAACAGTTTTGGAACAACCTGTATGGGATCAGTTCTGGAACTGGCTGGATACCCTTCATCCAACTGGCGGAAGCAAGCTTGGGAAAGCGGTGGTCTATGCCCAAAACCATCACGAGACGCTGATGAATTATCTGTTGGATGGCCGATGTGAGATCTCGAACAATCGAGCTGAGCGAAAGGCCAAAAGCTATGCGATTGGAAGGAAAGCTTTCTTGTTCCACACATCAGAGGCCGGAGCCGGAGCAAGTGCGGTGATGTACAGCATCGTAGAAACAGCAAAAGCAAACAATCTGAATATTTTCCAATACCTTTATACGGTACTTCTGTATATACCGGATTACTTGAATTCGTCCGCAGGTATAGAGCAGCTGATGCCATGGAGTAAATTTATAAAGGAACAATGTTCAGGGCTAATTGATGTGGAATCTAATGTTCCGGAAAATAGAATTCCCCTGCCGAATGTGTAGCAGAGGAATTGATAGTAAACGGTAGTCGTTTACTGCTTTTATTAGATTTAGAAGTATGGTAGGCGGTGT
>JAEDDO010000243.1 GCA_016298055.1 Frisingicoccus sp. | reverse complement strand
CTCGAACCCTCGACCTCCGCCGTGACAGGGCGGCGCTCTAACCAACTGAGCCACTAGGCCATTTATCGTTTCGGCTTGTTTGTTTCTTTTTTGTTTCCCTCGCCTCTCGACATAAATGATTCTACATCATAACCTATTATTTGTCAACACCTTTTTTATATATTTTTTAAACTTTTTTATTTATCTGTTTTTCATGTATTTTTCTATAATATAAGCAACTCCATCATCATCATTCGTAAGGGTAATAACATCTGCTATCTCCTTAACTTCTTTCTGTGCATTCTCCATTGCAACCCCCAATCCGGCAAACTTAATCATTGTCAGATCATTGTAACCATCTCCGCAACAGATCAGCTCTTCACGTTTCACACCTGTATGCTCAAGAAGTCTGGCAAGTCCCTGTGCCTTATCCACGCCTAATGGTGTTATTTCCATAAAGAAAGGTTCAGAACGGAAAATATTCACTTTATCCCCAAACTCTTCCTGCATCTTTGGCATAATCTCCTCCAACTGCCACCCTGCTGCTACCATCAGACATTTTGGTATAGGATAATTCACCTGTTCCGCAAAATTTTCCAATGCTTCCACCGGCAGTTTATTAATCTCAGCTTCCAATCGTACATAATAATCCGTTGTATCTTCTGTAACAATACAATCACCTTTATAAGTAAGAATTGGAATCTGATACCTATAACTTGCCTCTGCAAGTTTCGGAACTAATTCATCTGGCATATTCTTCTGAAAAATAATCTCTCCCGTACGGCAATTTTTAATAATGCCGCCATTAAATGAAAGAATGTATCCGCCATAAACGTCCAACTGAAGTTCTTTGCTGATTGGCGCAGCCCCCTGAACCGGACGGCCTGTCGCAAGAGCTACGATCACACCCTGTTTTTGAATCTCAATAATAAGATCTCTTGTACGCGGTGATACTTCCTTTTTAGAATTTGTCAATGTGCCATCTAAATCCAGTGCGATCATTTTATATTTCATACAGTATACCCCCCTGTTTTTTATAAATACTCTTTTTATATAATGTTGAAGCCAAAAGCATTTGCCCCATACATAACCTTTTTACCCTAGTATCATTATTATAGGTTAATTCTCGGATTTTATCAACGTGTTTGCTTGCAATGATTTACAAAATATGCTAGTCTAAGAGATAGTGAAATTTAGGAGGAATGAATAACATGTCAAGTGTATACGATACACTCGTGGAACGCGGATTTATTGAACAGTGTACCCACGAAAAAGAATTACGCGAATTACTTGAAAAAGAAAAAGTGACTTTTTATATTGGTTTTGACGCAACAGCCGACAGTCTGACTGCAGGTCATTTCCTTACAATTATGGCGATGATGCACATGCAGAAAGCCGGACATCGTCCAATCGCACTTCTCGGAGGCGGTACAACGATGATCGGTGACCCTTCTATGCGTTCTGATATGCGTCAGATGATGACAATTGAACAGATTCAGCACAATGCTTCCTGCTTTAAAGAACAGCTCTCTCACTTCATTTCTTTTGATAATGACGGTGCTATTCTTGAAAACAACGCAAACTGGCTTCTTGATTTAAATTACGTGAATTTCCTCAGAGATGTAGGTATTCATTTTTCTGTAAATAAGATGCTCACTGCTGAATGTTATAAATCCCGTATGGAACAGGGACTGACTTTCTTTGAATTTAACTATATGCTCATGCAGTCCTACGATTTCCTTGAGCTGAATCGCCGCTATGACTGCTGTCTCGAAATGGGCGGTAACGACCAGTGGAGCAACATTCTCGGCGGTGTTGACCTTATCCGTCGTAAAGAGCAGAAACCGGCTTATGGTCTGACATTCAAACTTTTGACTACGAGCGACGGCAAAAAGATGGGTAAAACTCAGAAAGGTGCCGTATGGCTTGACCCTGCAAAAACTTCTCCTTATGATTTCTATCAGTATTGGAGAAATATTGAAGATGCTAAAGTTGAAGAATGTCTTGGACTCCTCACCTTCCTTCCGATGGATGAAGTACGTCGTCTCGGTGCTTTAGAAGGTGCAGAAATCAACAAAGCAAAAGAAGTTCTCGCTTACGAGATCACAAAGATCGTTCACGGAGAAGAGGAAGCTAAGAAAGCGCAGGCCGCTGCCAAAGCATTATTTGTTTCCGGTGGTGTTGCCGGCTCCGTTCCGACATACACATACCCTGCTGACAAACTTGCAGAAGGTGTGGATATCATCTCCATCCTTGTTGACACAAAACTTGCTCCGACACGTTCCGAAGCACGCCGTCTTGTCAACCAGGGCGGTGTTACAGTAAACGATGTGAAAGTACCTGCCTTTGATGCTGTATATGGCTCAAAAGATTTCAACGAAAATCAGGCATTTATGGTTAAAAAAGGCAAAAAAGGCTTTTACCAGATTAAAGCTGA
>JAEDDO010000242.1 GCA_016298055.1 Frisingicoccus sp. | reverse complement strand
CGGCAGATGCCATTTTAAAAGCTGCCCAGGTGGAACTTGCATTTGCAAAACCGGTTTGCCCCGGCAAATATAATATCCTGTTTACAGGAGAGGTGGCCGCGGTAAAAGCATCTATGGATGCGGGCATTGCAGTCGGCGGCAGTTTTGTCGTAGACTCAACCGTCATTCCGAGAGTTCATCCCCAGGTGATTGAAGCAATCAATCAGGCAACAGAATTTCATGGCACCGGTGCCATCGGCGTGATGGAATTTTACAGCGTGACCGCTGCGGTTTATGGCGCAGATGCGGCAGTGAAGGCTGCGAATGTGACCCTTCTTGATGTGCGTCTCGGCATGGGACTGGGAGGCAAATCCTTTGTCGTCATGGCAGGGGATGTGTCATCCGTCAAAGCATCCGTTGATGCGGGAAGTATGGACGGAAAGAAAAATGGTCTGCTTGTATCGAGCGTCGTCATTCCAAGTCCGCGTCCGGAAATATTTGAAAGTCTGATGTAAAGGGATGGAAAAAACTATGAGTGAGGCAAAACAGAGAATCATACAGGAGTTTGTACCTGGAAAACAGACAACGATGGCCCATTTGATCGCCAATCCGAAAGAAGATCTTTATACAAAGCTTGGTGTGATCACAGACAACCGGGGTGCTCTCGGAATTATGACGATCACGCCGAGTGAGGCGGCGATCATCGGTGCGGATGTGGCGACAAAGGCGGCTGCAGTCGATATTGTTTTTGTAGACAGATTCAGCGGATCTCTTGTAATCTGCGGTGATGTATCCAGTGTGGAGGCGGCACTGATCGCGGTCAATGATACACTGGCGAACATTCTTGGATTTGACGTGGCGCCGATTACACGGACCTGATGAAGGGAGACGGATATGAAAAAACTGATGCTGATCGGTAAGGTCTCCTGCGGAAAGACCACCCTGTGCCAGTATTTGACAAACCAGAGCCTTATATATAAAAAGACGCAGGCATTGGAGGTTACAGATAATATTATTGACACGCCGGGAGAATATGTGGAGCGGAGACAATTCTATCAGGCACTGGCTGTCACGGCGACGGGAGCAGATGTTATTTTATTGCTTCAGGATCCGACAGATCAGACCTTTACATTGCCTCCGGGTCTTCAGGCCATGTTTCAGAAACCGATGATCGGTGTGATCACAAAAAACGATTTAATAAAGGATGAGAGGCAGCTGCGCGCGGCAGAAAAAAGTCTGACGCTGGCAGGTGCCCGTCCGATTTTCAGAATATGCAGTATGACCGGTGAGGGAATAAAAGAACTCATCGACTATCTGACAGAAGACTTTTGATAAAGGCATCCCCTGCGAGAGAGAGGGGAGCCTTTTTCTTTTTTATGAGGCATATTTCACGGCGGGGAATTTTCTCTTTTATATTCAGGCGAAAGATCAGTCCCTGAGACAGAGCATCTCTGGCGAAGGGTTCGGGAACCATGCCGATGCCAAGACCTCCGGCAACGACAGGGACGATCAGATCTGTTGTTGCCAGTTCAATATCTGGTTCCGGATCAAGACCGTGGGAGGCAAAGACCTGATCAAAAAAGTTTCGTGTCAGAGTGGATTTTTCCATGGAGACAAGTGGATAATTTAAAAGTTCTTCCAGTGAGATCCTGCGATCTTTTAAGCGGGAAAAATCATTTCCTGCAATGAAATAATCCTGAAAATCGGATAAATGGGTGACGGACAGTTCTTCCTGCCGGTAATTTCTGTCCATGATCAGAACAGCAAAATCCGTCGTTCCGTTCAGCAGTGAATGGATCATCTGGGGTGTACTTGAATTAAAAAGTTTCAGGCGGATATTCGGATAGTTTTTTCTGAAATCTGCCAGATAGGGCATGAGAAAGTGATGAAGGGTCGTCTCGCTTGCACCGATAGTGATCAGTCCTTCGGAAAGATTTTTTGAGGCTTCCAGTTTCTGTTCGGCTTTAAAGATCGTTTCACAGGCTTTGGCTACCGACTGATAAAGCTGCTTTCCCTCCGGAGTAAGTTCAACACCTTTTGGGGAACGGATAAGAAGACGACAGTCCAGTTCGCGTTCAAGTGTCTGTATCGCATGAGATACGGAAGGCTGTGTGACATATAAAGCTTTTGCGGCGGAGGTAATACTGCCGCATTTGCCTACATAATAAAATGTTTTGTACAGATCAAAATTCATGTGTTGTCCCTTTCAATATAGATTTAAACTATGGATATCATAAAAAACATTAATTTTATTTATTGGTTAGCTTATAGTATAATCCCTTTTGAATATCAACGCAATGAAAGAAGGATTAAAATGATAAAAGATTTAACTGAAGGAAATCCCCAGAAAGTGCTTTGGCAGTTTACGATGCCAATGTTTATCAGTGTGATTTTTCAGCAGCTTTATAATATTGCCGACAGTGTGATTGCGGGAAAATTTGCAG
>JAEDDO010000061.1 GCA_016298055.1 Frisingicoccus sp. | reverse complement strand
TAAATACATTTGAAAGGGGCGGAGGGGAGATTGGCCCCTCCAGTTCTTATATAAGGGTTAAGGTAATTGATAATAGATTATTTGCTGTATTCTGTTGGAAGTGCAGCGTAAACAGCAGCACATGTTACTAAATCCTGTTTCCATGTTTTTTCATTTGGAGCGTGAGCCTGAGCTTCTGCACCAGGTCCGAAACCGATACATGGGATACCGTTTCTTCCCATGATGGAAACACCGTTTGTGGAGAATGTCCATTTATCTGTTAATGGGCGAGCCTGTCTCATAGCAAGTGTTTCTTCGGCACCGATACGTTTGTCACCGTAGAGACCTGTGTAAGCAGCTTCTAAAGCTTTTGTTACTTTGTGGTCTTCCGGAATCGCCCATGTTGGGAAGTAACATTCGATTTCATATACGCAGCCTGTGTAGGATGGACGATCATAGTTGTACATGGATACTTTAACGTCGTCACCGTATTTCTGAACACTTGGAAGTGCACGGATCTCATCCAGACAGCTTTCCCATGTTTCTCCGAATGTCATACGACGGTCAAGAGAAACGGAGCAGGAGTCTGCAACTGCACAGCGGCTAGGAGATGTATAGAAGATCTGGGATGTTGTTACAGTACCGCGTCCAAGGAAGCGAGCTTCTTTCCAGTCTTTGTTGTATTTTGGATCAAGCATTTTAACAAGACCTTTGATCTCTGTGCCGTCTTCTGCATCATTTTCATTTAATGCACGGATATCCTGGAGAATATCAGCCATCTTGTAAATAGCGTTGTCACCGCGTTCCGGAGCAGAACCGTGGCAGGATACACCTTTAACGTCTACACGGATTTCCATACGTCCGCGCTGTCCTCTGTAGATACCGCCGTCTGTTGGCTCTGTGGAAACAACGAATTCTGGGCGAATACCGTCTTCGTTGATGATGTACTGCCAGCAAAGACCGTCACAGTCTTCTTCCTGAACAGTTCCGACAACCATGATCTTGAAGCCTTCAGGAATTAATCCGAGATCTTTCATGATTTTTGCACCGTATACGGAAGATACGATACCGCCGCACTGGTCGGAAACACCACGTCCGCCGATTTCTGTTTCATTTTCATAACCTTCGTATGGATCAAATGTCCAGTTTTCAAGGTTACCGATACCTACAGTATCAATGTGTGCATCATAAGCGATGATCTTTTCGCCTGTTCCCATGTATCCGATAACATTTCCCTGTGGATCGATGAACACTTCGTCAAAACCTACTTTTCTCATTTCAGCAGCGATTGTTTCGATGTGAGCTTTTTCATCACAGCTTTCACCTGGATTTTTAACGATTGCACGTAAAAATGCAGTCATATCTTTTTCATATCCCTGAGCAGCGTCTTTAATTTTATTAAAATCTAACATGTTATTTTATCCTCCTATATAAATATGTAATAATTATCTTATAAGTCTGCAAATGGTTCTTTATCTGTACCGTATAAACCTTCCCATGTGATCTCGTGGTAACGGTCCGGATCTGTGTCACCTTCTGTGGACACGAGAAGAACTTCTGAATTCTCATCAAGTTTGAGAGCTTCTTTTAAGTCTTTGTATTCCGGTCTTGTCATGATCGCATGGAGAAGACCCATAGTTACAGAACCGGATTCACCGGAAATCACCTGTTTGTCACCTCTGAGAGGAGAACCGTAAATACGTGTTCCGTTTGCACTTACCCAGTCCGGACAGGAAACGAAAGCAGATGCATGGTTTCTTAAAATATCCCAGGAAACGGTATTTGCTTCGCCGCATGCAAGACCGGCCATAATTGTAAGCATATCACCGGTAACGTCTACACGGTTTCCGTCACCCTGCATAGCAGAGCGGTAAAGACAATCTGCAGCGTTTGCTTCTGCAACAACCATGATCGGTGGATTTTCTTTGAAACGGTTGGAGAAGTAGCCGATCACACCTCCGGCCAGGGAACCAACGCCGGCCTGGATGAAAATGTGTGTTGGACGACATCCGTCTTCCTCTAACTGTTTGTCAGCTTCCATGGCAAGTGTTCCGTATCCCTGCATGATCCATGTCGGGATTTTTTCATAACCTTCCCATGCTGTATCCTGAACCATAATACCGCGTGTTGTTTCGGCAGCTTCTTTAGCAGCCATACGTACACAATCATCGTAGTTCAGTTCTTCGATAGTTACGGTTGCATTTTCTTTAGCAATATTTTCCAGGCGTGTCTGAGTTGTGCCCTTTGGCATTCTTACGACACATTTCTGTCCGAGTTTGTTTGCAGCCCATGCAACACCACGTCCGTGATTTCCGTCAGTAGCAGTAAAGAATGTAGCCTGTCCGAATTCTTCTCTTAATTTATCGGATGTAAGTACGTCGTAAGGTACTTCACTGACATCTTTGCCAAGTTCATCTGCAATACATCTTGCGATTGCGTAGGAACCGCCGAGTACTTTAAAAGCATTGAGACCGAAACGATAAGATTCATCTTTAACATATACGCGTTTCAGGCCTAAATAATCGGCAAGACCGGATAAACGTGTCAGCGGTGTGACAGTGTACTGAGGAAAGCTTCTGTGAAAACTGATTGCTTTCTCCATCTGTTCCAGGGACATATTCTGAACCTGAACATCATCTGTTTTTGGAATGTTGTTCATTGTCCATTTAATTTGGTTTGCAGTTGAGTTACTCATGGGTTATTGATCCTCCTTCAAAAAACAAGGTCATTTGTTAATATCTACATAACTGTAGAGTGTGTACTTGGAGATGCCGAAAAACTTTGCGACTTTATCTCCGGATTTTGTAATAAGGAAGGCTCCCGAATCATTCAGGAAGTTGATCGCTTTAATCTTATCTTCCTTTGTCATCAAAGGTACAGGCACACCTACAAGTGCGACAGACTGTTCGATCAGTTCATCTAAAAGCTGATTCACATCGTGGGTGATCACTTTTGGTGAGGAATCTGCTGATGGGGTTTCTGCGTCCTGACAGGTGATCAGTGAATGAATGCTTGTCTCGATCGCGAGCAGATTCGTTATATCATAGTTAATACCGAAAATGTAACGAAGTGAATCGGTTTCATCTTTTATATAGATGGTACTGGATTTTAAGATTCGTCCCGTTTCAGTTTTTGTAAGGTAGGCCAGTTTATCAGGAAGGGTGCCATCATGATGTTTGAGAGCATTCAGTACAGCTCCCGATGGACCGTCACCGAGTTTCCGTCCTGTTACATGACCGTTCTCTATATGAACAATCGTATTATCTGTTGAATCTTTAAAATCGTGAATAACGATTTCACAGTTTTCACCAAACTGTGCCGCAAGGCCGGCAGCAATCTGTTTGAGCATTTCCAAGTATGCCATATGTATACCTCCTTTTTCAGGAACCTTATCGGTCTCTCTGGTTCCACTATAACAGATTTTTTGGGAAATGCAAGAGGAAAATACAAAAAAATTTAGGACTAAAAAATTTTTTTGAGAAAAACCCAGTATTTATGCGGGTTTTATGAGAAAAAAATATTTTTATGAGAAAAAACTATTTTAACCTCTTGCATATTCGTTAAAATGATGATAAAATAGCGGTAATGAAAGTTGTATTTAGTGAAATAAACTAGATAAAACCTTGACTGGTATCTAAAATATTGTCAGAGTGCATGGATTTACAACCTGGTACTTTTCTTATTCAAATCAAAAAAATTTTTAGAATCTGGTAATTTTGGATGAAAAAGTATCCGTTGTAAAAACCTGACAGTATGCACCGGAGATTCATTATAAGAATCGGAACGGTCTCTCTCTAAATCATTTTCTGATGACATTATGATGAGAATTCGCGTGTTACACTTTCATGCATCAAACAAAAGATATTGGTGAGGCACCATGGGAACGGCCAATGATATGAAATAACTGCAGGATGATCATCCTTGACGTGGCGGCGGGTCATTCTGCAGTATAGTAAAAGGAGAATTTAAGATGAGTGGGAAAGAGATGAAGAAAACGTCAGACGAATTATTTATTCTGGATGGCAAACCATCCCTCGGCCAGACAGTACCATTGGCATTGCAGCATATTGTAGCTATGATCGTAGGTTGTGTAACACCGGCGATCATTGTAGCTGGTGTAGCAGGATTATCTGAGCAGGATTCTATTATCCTTATTCAGGCAGCACTTGTTATGTCAGCTATTTCAACATTATTACAGTTATTTCCATTTAAATTTGGAAAGTTCCGGATTGGATCCGGTCTGCCTGTCATCATGGGAATCAGTTTTGCCTATGTGCCTACGATGCAGGCAATCGCGGGAAGTTTTGATGTAGCTACGATTTTAGGCGCACAGATTGTCGGCGGTATTATTGCGATTATCGTTGGAATTTTTATCAAACAGATTCGTAAATTCTTCCCTCCGCTTATTACCGGAACAGTTGTATTTGCAATCGGTCTTTCTCTTTATCCGACAGCCATCAATTATATGGCCGGCGGAGTGAGCAGTCCGTCTTATGGTTCATGGCAGAACTGGACAGTCGCATTCATTACACTGATTATCGTTACCGCATTGAATCATTTTGGAAAAGGTATCTTCAAGCTGGCTTCCATTTTGATCGGTGTTATTGCAGGGTATGTTGTGGCTATGATGTTCGGAATGGTTGATTTTTCATCCGTTGCTTCCGCTTCCTGGTTCCAGTTCCCGAGTCCGCTTCATTTTGGAATCAAATTTGAAGCATCTTCCTGTGTGGCCATCGGTGTTCTGTTCGCAATCAACTCGATTCAGGCGATCGGCGATTTCTCAGCTACAACAACCGGAGGACTTGACAGAATGCCTACAGATGAAGAACTTAACGGCGGTATTCTTGCTTATGGATGTTCCAACATTTTCTGTGCTTTATTCGGCGGACTTCCAACAGCGACTTACAGCCAGAACGTTGGTATCGTAGGATCCACAAAAGTTGTAGCCAAGAGAGTTTTCAGAACAGCCGCAATCGTACTTCTTGTTGCAGGCCTTGTTCCAAAGTTTTCTTCTGTATTGACAACAATCCCGTATTGTGTTCTCGGAGGAGCAACCGTATCTGTTTTCGCCTCCATTGCTATGACCGGTGTTAAACTGATCACAGCAGAACCGATGACTTACAGAAGTACATCCATCGTCGGACTTGCAATTGCACTTGGTATGGGTATCACTCAGGCGAATGCAGCACTTGCCACATTCCCTGCCTGGGTTACAACAATTTTCGGTAAATCACCTGTTGTTGTTGCAACGATCACAGCAGTTATCCTGAATCTGATCTTACCGAAAGAAAAGGAAAACAAAAATTAAACGAGATGAATGAGTAGAAAAGGAGGCCAAATCATGTTAGTAGTGGGAAATGGTCGTACAATTACCAGAAATATGGACCTTCCGTTTGTTGAAAACGGTGCTGTGGCGATCGAAGGAACAAAGATCGTCGAAGTGGGCACAACGAAAGATTTAAGAGATAAATATAAAGACGCAGAATATATTGATGCAAAAGGCGGAATTATCATGCCTGCATTTATCAATACACATGAGCACATTTACAGTGCTATGGCCCGTGGCTTAAGCATTAACGGTTATAATCCGAAAGGATTTCTTGATATTCTGGATGGTCAGTGGTGGACGATCGACCGGAAACTGACACTGGAACAGACAAAATACAGTGCCATGGATACGATGATTTCCTGTATCCGCAACGGTGTGACAACGATTTTTGATCATCATGCAAGTTTCGGTCATATTAAAGGAAGTTTATTCCAGATTGCCGATGCGGCAAAAGAACTGGGCATCCGTTCCTGCCTGTGTTATGAAGTATCCGACAGAGACGGAATGGATAAGGCCCGTGAAGCGGTTCTTGAAAATGAAGCGTTTATCCGCTATGCATTAAAAGATGATTCGGATATGCTGGCCGGTATGATGGGTATGCATGCCCAGTTTACGATTTCCGATGAAACGATGGCATTTGCAGCAGCGCACAAACCGGAAGAAGTCGGCTATCACATCCATGTTGCGGAAGGCATCGAAGATCTTCATGACTGTCTGAAAAAATATGGAAAACGTATTGTTGACAGACTGATGGACTGCAATATCCTCGGAGAAAAGACACTTCTCGGTCATTGTATTTACATCAATCCGCATGAGATGGATCTGATCAAAGAAACAAATACAATGGTTGTCCACAATCCGGAATCCAATATGGGTAATGCCTGCGGCTGTCCTCCGACAATGGAGCTTGTACACAGAGGCATTCTTACAGGTCTCGGAACCGACGGTTATACACATGATATGACAGAATCCTATAAGGTAGCCAATGTTCTGCACAAACATCATTTGTGTGATGCCAACGCAGCCTGGGGCGAAGTTCCGAAGATGTTATTTGAAAATAATGCATTGATTGCAAACAGATATTTTAACGCACCGCTTGGTGTTCTGAAACCGGGTGCGGCAGCCGATGTGATCGTTGTGGATTATGTATCACCGACACATTTAGATGAAAACAATATTAACGGACATATCCTTTTTGGCATGACAGGACGTGACGTTGTCACAACGATTGCCAACGGAAAAGTCTTAATGAAAGATCGTGAAGTGAAAGTGGCAGATGTGGAAGAAGTTTACGCAAAATGCCGCGAAGAATCAGCAAAACTCTGGAAGAGCATTAATGGATAGGAGGAAAAGAGAATGAGTGATCTTATGACATGTATGCCTTTTGAGCAGTTATTAAACTGGATCAGAGAAGAACATGATACAAAACATACAGTATTTGGAATACACAGAGCATATACGGCAGATCCGTCAAAGGCTCAGACAATTTTTAACAGAAAACTTGAAACACCGATCGGACCTGCAGCGGGACCGAACAGCCAGCTTGCACAGAATATCGCAGCATCCTATTATGCAGGCAGCCGTTTCTTCGAATTAAAGACGGTTCAGATCATGGATGGTGCCGAATTATCCGCATGCGTCAATAAACCATGTATCAAAGCGGATGATGAATGTTACAACTGTGAATGGTCTACAGAATTATATGTGCCTCAGGCTCAGGATGAGTATATTAAAGCCTGGTTCCTCTTAGCATTTATGGCAAAAGAGTATGGTCTTGGAAGCATGGACGGTTTCCAGTTTAATATCAGTGTAGGCTATGATCTTGCAGGTATTAAGTCTGAAAAAATCAATACCTTTATTGAAAATATGAAAAATGCCGAGTCTACAGAAATCTTCAAAGAATGCAGACAGGTTCTTTTAAATCATGTGGATGCGTTTAAGAATTTTACAAAAGAAGATGTGGATAAGATTTCTCCGCTGATCTGTAATTCGGCAACGATCTCCACACTGCACGGATGTCCGCCTCAGGAAATCGAGAGCATTGCCAACTATCTTCTGACAGAAAAGAAGATGCATACATTTATTAAATGTAATCCGACACTTCTCGGTTATGATTTTGCAAGAGAAACACTGGATAAGATGGGATATGATTATATCGCTTTCGGAAGATTCCATTTTGAAGATGACCTTCAGTATGTGGATGCGGTTCCGATGCTCACCCGCCTTATGAAGTTATCCTCTGATCTCGGACTTGAATTTGGCGTAAAGATTACCAATACATTCCCTGTTGACGTAAAAGCGGGAGAACTTCCAAGTGAAGAAATGTATATGTCCGGTAAATCATTATATCCTCTGTCCATTTCCCTGGCAGCAAAATTATCCAGAGAATTCGACGGAAAACTTCGTATCGCTTATTCCGGCGGTGCGGATGCCTTTAATATCGATCGTATTGTGGGCAGCGGTGTATGGCCGGTAACTGTAGCAACAACGATTCTGAAACCGGGCGGCTATCAGAGACTGAAACAGATGGCTGAGATTCTCGATGAAAAAGGCGTGAAAGCTTTTGAAGGCGTGGATGTGGATGCATTAAATAAGGTAGCGGAAGATGCAGTAACCGATAAACATCATGTGAAACCGGCCAAACTTCCGGGCTCCAGAAAGACAAATGAGAGAGTGCCTTTACTTGACTGCTACACAGCACCATGTGAAGATGAATGTCCGATCCATCAGGAGATCACAACTTATATGCATCTTGCCGGCGAAGGCAAATATGAAGAAGCACTCAAGGTGATCTTAAACCGAAATGCTCTTCCGTTTATTACAGGAACGATCTGTGCACATCCTTGTCAGGGACACTGTACACGTAACTTCTATGAGACACCGGTACAGATCCGTGATACAAAGCTTCTCTGTGCACAGAGTGCCTACGATCAGGTGATCAATACAGTGAAATCCGCAAAGAACTGTGATACAACCGTAGCTGTTGTGGGCGGCGGTCCTTCCGGTATGGCAGCAGCTTACTATCTGGCAAGAGCCGGTGCATATGTGACAATTTTTGAAAAAAGAGAAAAACTGGGCGGTATCGTAAGTTCCGTTATTCCGGATTTTAGAATTAATGATGATGTGATCAGCAAAGACGTAGCTCTGCTTGAAAAACTGGGCGTTAAGATCCTTTATAATACAGAAGCACCTTCTGTAGATGAACTGAAAAAAGAATATGATCATGTGATCCTGGCGGTTGGCGCTTACAAACGGGGTCAGCTTGATCTTGAAGGTGAGCAGGCCGTCAATGCGCTTGAATTCCTTGAAAACTTCAATAAGACCGGCGGAAAGATGACACCGGGCAAGAACGTTGTTGTCATCGGCGGCGGAAATACAGCGATGGATACAGCCCGTGCCGCAAAACGGTGCGAAGGCGTGGAACATGTATACCTTGTTTATCGTCGTACAAAACGGTATATGCCTGCGGATGAACATGAACTTTTACTCGCACTGGAAGACGGTGTGGAATTTAAAGAGCTTCTGGCACCTGTTAAAATGGCAGACGGAAAACTGATCTGTGATGAAATGGTTCTCGGTGCTGCAGATGAATCCGGAAGAGCCGGCGTGAGTGCTACAGGAAACACTGTTGAAGTACCTGCGGATATGGTGATCGCCGCTGTCGGTGAAAAAGTACCGACAGATTACTATGAGGCAAACGGCATCAAAGTTGACTCCAGAGGCCGGGTACTTGTAGATGACAATCTTCAGACAAATGTGGATGATGTTTATGTTATCGGTGACGGCTTATATGGTCCATCCCTTGTTGTCAAAGGAATGGCTCACGCCATCAAAGCAGCAGAAGCGATTATCGGAGGCGATATTTCCGAAAGCATGAGCCAGATGCTCGATGTACAGGAATTATATAATAAGAAGGGTATTCTCGAAGAACCTTCAGACAAAGCAGAAGGTTCAAGATGTCTCGGATGTTCAACTGTATGTGAGAACTGTGTGGATGTATGTCCGAACCGTGCCAATATTTCGATTAAGGTACCGGGTATGGCACGTGCCCAGATCATCCATGTAGATTATATGTGTAATGAATGCGGCAACTGCCGAAGCTTCTGTCCGTATGAAAGTGCACCATATCTTGACAAATTTACATTATTTGCAAATGAGGCAGATATGGCCAACAGCACAAATCAGGGATTTGCAGTGCTTGACAGAGAAAAGATCACATGCAGAGTTCGTTTCCTCGGAAAAGAATTCGAGTGGACAAAGGGCGAAGAAGGAAAACTGCCGTTCGGACTGGCAGATCTTATCACTGCTGTGTGCAAAGACTATACATATTTACTGGGTTAACAAATTATTAATGGGATTCTGATCGTGCAGGAAATTCAGAGAGAGAGGCGGTATC
Organism: Frisingicoccus sp.; assembly: GCA_016298055.1. Lineage (GTDB taxonomy): Bacteria > Bacillota > Clostridia > Lachnospirales > Lachnospiraceae > Frisingicoccus. Next base: position 2,132 of record JAEDDO010000061.1, on the reverse strand, counting down.
ATTATGAAACGATTGTTTCGCGGCGGCATTGTAGTCAGTGGAGAAGAATGTAAAAAAGCAGATGTGCTCATTGAAGACGAAAAGATTGTAAAGGTTGAAGAAAATATCGAAGATCCGGCGGATGAGGTTCTTAATGTGACCGGAAAATATCTGTTTCCGGGATTTATAGACGGACATACCCATATGGCTCTGGAGGTATCCGGAACAATTACGGCAGATGATTTTGATACGGGTACAAGAGCGGAGCTGGCCGGAGGTACAACCTGCATCGTTGACTTTGCAACTCAGAATAAGGGGGAGAGCCTTGCCCTCGCTTTAGAAAACTGGCACAAAAAAGCAGATGGGAAAGCCCACTGTGATTACGCGTTTCATTTGGCTATATCCGACTGGAATCCGGATATAAGCAGCGAACTTGAGCAGATCGTTGCCGGCGGAATTCATTCATTCAAATTATATACGACCTATGATGCCATGATCGTTGATGATAAAAGCATCTATGAAATTCTTGCACGATTAAAAGAACTTGGGGGAATCGCAGGTATACACTGCGAGAATAAAGGCATCATTGATGCACGGTTAGAGGAAGTCATCCGGGAAAAGGGAGACCGGAAGAACGTGTCCGATTATCCGGGAACACGGCCGGCCTGTGCAGAGGCCGAGGCCGTCAACCGGATCTTGAATATTGCACGTTGTGTCGATACACCGGTCATTATCGTTCATTTAAGTTCAGAAGAAGGTTATAAAGAAGTCCTTCGCGCCAGAGAATCGGGACAGACCGTCTATGTGGAGACCTGTCCACAGTATCTTGTGATGGATGAAAGTTTTTATGAGCTTAAAGATAATGAAGGAAAAAAATATATGATCGCACCTCCTCTTCGCAAAGTATCAGACCAGGATGTGCTCTGGGAAGCATTAAAGACGGATAAAATCCAGACCATCGCAACGGATCACTGCAGCTTTACAACAGCCCAGAAGGATATGGGAAAAGATGATTTTTCAAAAACACCTTGCGGTATGCCGGGGGCAGAGGAACGGCCGGCACTCATTTTCCATTTCGGAGTGAACGAAGAAAGAATCCGGATGGAACAGATGTGTCGTTTCCTTGCTGAAAATCCGGCAAAACTGTATCACCTCTACCCGAAAAAAGGTGTGATCGCACCGGGAAGCGATGCGGATATTGTTGTATGGAATGCAGAGACAAACTGGAGTCTGTCGGCTGCCACCCAGCAGTCTGCCAGCGATTATTGTCCGCTTGAAGGACTTCAGTTAAAAGGCAGAGCAGAGCGTGTGTATTTAAGAGGCATGCTGGCGGCACAGAATGGTGAAATCAAAGAAGAATATAAAGGAAAGTATCTGAAGGCAATTAATTAGTTTGACTGGAAAGTGGGAAGGAAAATGTATACACTGAATATTAATGGTCAGGTCGTTACAACAGATAAAAAACAGTCATTACTTCGTTTTCTCAGAGATGAACTGCATTTGACATCAGTGAAAGACGGATGCAGTCAGGGAGCCTGCGGTGCGTGTACAGTAATTATAGACGGGGAGACATGTAAGGCGTGTGTTCCGAGTACAGATCAGCTTGAAGGAAAAAAGATCATTACGACAGAAGGTCTTACCGAATGGGAATCAAAGGTCTATACATATGCCTACGGGGAAGCGGGAGCCGTCCAGTGCGGTTTCTGCATTCCCGGTATGGTGATGTGTACGAAGGCATTATTGGATAAAAATCCGGATCCGACAGAAGATGAGATCAAATATGCGCTCAGAAATAATTATTGCCGCTGTACAGGTTATGTCAAAATTATCGCAGCTGTAAAGCTTGCGGCAAAAATTAAGAGAGCGGGAGAAATTCCTGAAAAAGGAGCAGATGACTGGAAGATCGGATCCCGGGTCCATCGGCTTGATGTCGAGGAAAAAGTACTCGGATACGGTAAATATCCGGACGACTATTATCTGGAAAATATGTGTTATGGTTCGGCCCTTCGGAGCAAATATGCGAGAGCCAGAGTTTTATCCATCGACACATCGGTTGCAAAAGCACTCCCGGGAGTTATCGGCATTTTTACAGCAGATGACATTCCGGGTGAAAATAAAATCGGTCATTTAAAACATGACCAGTATACCCTTGT
>JAEDDO010000241.1 GCA_016298055.1 Frisingicoccus sp. | reverse complement strand
GAAGCTGTTGAAGGTACAATTAAGCTTTATAATAATCAGGTATTTATCGCAGATAATATTAAAGAAGTTATTCCTGAATTCTTGATGCTGCTTAAGGGTGTTATTGACTGTCCGGACCTTCCATTGAATGTATCCCGTTCCGCACTTCAGAACGACGGTTTTGTACAGAAGATTTCAGATTATATTACAAAGAAAGTTGCGGACAAACTCTCCGGAATGTGCAAGACAGACCGTGAAAATTATGAAAAATACTGGGATGATATTAATCCTTTCATCAAATTTGGATATATGAAAGATGAAAAATTCAAAACAAAGATGAAAGATTATATTATTTACAAAGATCTGGATGGCAAATATGTTTCACTGAAAGATTATCTTGAAGCATGCAAAGATAAACATGAAAATCAGGTATTCTATGTGACAGATGAGGTACAGCAGGCACAGTATATCAATATGTTCAGAGAACAGGGCATGAATGCTCTTATTCTGAAACATAATATTGATCAGCCGTTTATCAGCATTCTGGAACAGGATGAGAAGGATGTACAGTTCCACCGAATCGATACAGATCTGGCTGATGTTTTCAAAGAAGAAGTCGGTGAAGAGGACAGTAAAGTGCTTGAAGAGAATACAAAGACATTGACAGAAGTATTCAAAAAAGCACTCGGACGGGAAGAACTGGAAGTAAAAGTTGAAAAACTGAAAAATCCGGCAACTTCTTCGATGATTACATTAAAAGAAGAAAGTCGTCGTATGCAGGATATGATGAAGATGTATGGCATGACAGATATGAGCATGTTCGGAAACGAAGGCGAGACATTGATTCTGAATGCCAACAATACACTGGTTCAGTATGTATTGGCCAATACTGAAGGTGAATATACAGATATGATCTGCCAGCAGTTATATGATCTGGCACTTCTCAGCCACAAACCATTGGATGCGGCTGCAATGACAAAATTTATTGAGAGAAGCAATAAGATTCTTGAAGTATTAACGAAATAAAAAAAGAATGGCGGTGTTTAAAATCCGCCATTCTTTTTTTGTATGCATATCATGCGCATATAGATTGAAGAAAGGGGAGTTTTTAGATATAATACATGTAAAGAGGGGGTTAATTATTGGTGGAGAGGATAGAGAAGGGATTAAAAAAGGTATCGATACAAAAGAAGCAGATTTTGATATTGATCGGGTTGGTGATTTTTCAGGGGCTGTTATATTTAATGATATTGAAGGCAAGCGGTATTTTTTCCTATCTTGCCCAAAGTGAGAGTGAACGGATGGTTACGACGACCCGGTCGAGAAAAGATGTGATCGAGCGGATGATGACATCCCAGTGGTCAAACATTGAATCATTTGCGGGACAGATCAATGATCAGGTCAAAGATATTTTAGATAGCAGGGGACAGAATCTGAATGATCTGAAGTCGGATCGGGAACTGAATCTCTTATTGACGGGTACGTTGTCCGGCACAATGATCGACCTGCTTCGTCAAAGCGGAGCGAATGACGCTTATTTTATTTTGGAGGAGGACGGCATACCTGCTCATGACTTTTATGTCACCGGTCTTCGTGTGCGGTCATCCGATCCAAAAGTTAATTATGATACAAAGGATCTTCTTTTGGAAAATGGCGTTTTGTCGAAAGAGATGTATATTCCTCCGGATTCTTTCTGGGAAAGTCGTTTTCGAATCGAAGATATTCCTGAGTTTTACACAATCGTTTTAGATACTGCAAAGAATTTTCCGGATTCGGATATAAATGATCTGGGTTACTGGTCGGATGTTTTTCAATGGCATCCGGAGGATATGGAGATGATCAGCTTTTCGATGCCGCTGATCAATGAAGAAGGAGCAATTTACGGTATTTTTGGAATAGCCGTATCGACAGATTATGTGACATCTTTTATGCCGGACAGAGAACTTGACTCTGAAGGAGGAGCCGCTTATGTTATTGCCAGAGCGGATGGCACAGGACAAAATTACAGACCGTTGATTTCATCAGGGAATTATTCTTCGGATATGGAAAATTTAAATGGGGAGATATCCATGGAAGAAGATATTTTGTTTTCAAAGGTAAAGAAAATTCAAGATACCAATCTGTGTACAGTGACGCATTTTCTTAATGTATATAAATATTCGTCCAGATATTTTTCAGACAGATGGTATATTATTGGAGTTGTACCGGAAAATATATTATTCAGTACATTGAGACAGTTGCGCTTTCTGATCGGAGTTGCTCTGATCAGTTCAATTCTTATTGCCGGTATTGCAGCTATCGTTATGGGCAATCATATGACCTATCCGCTCCGGAAACTGGTACTGGACATAAGACAGCAAGAAGGAAATGAAAACTTTAAAAACACGCCAAGCGGTATACTTGAGATTGATGAACTTCGGGATGCTATCTGCAGCATGGATGCAAGTATAAGGGAA
>JAEDDO010000240.1 GCA_016298055.1 Frisingicoccus sp. | reverse complement strand
CCCCCTTATTCAGCACACTTTTGGTTTTTCCGAATTGAACAAAGTCGCGTCCGTTATATGGGGTTTCAATACTTCGATTTATCACTATATGGTAGATAAAAAAACAGTATTTTAACAGGGAGTTTTAGAAAATCACCATTTTTTCGGATTTTGAGCGTACTTCCCCCTTCCCCCAATTCTGCGAAAGTCATATTGGGTTTCTGTCAAGATCAGGCACTGTTTTTGTGGTGTGTCACATATCTGGAACATACTTTATATGACAGGTTTCCTCCACAACATGGACATACAGTGACATCTTTTTTGTATAATATCCTGATTGCCTGTACCTTGTCATCTTTCCTGAATCGTCTTAGAAACTCGCGGCAGCCAATTAGATTCCTGCAAATCGGAATCAGTTTTCTCTTATTATGGTTGCTGAGGATACCATAATGCCTTATCCTCACAAATCCCTTTGGAGGTACATGCATCAGAAACCGTCGTACGAACTCAATCCCATCCAGAGTCAATTCTTTCCATTCGCCGTTTCTTTTATAATCTTTAACCCGGATAGTTACGGTATTTTCATCCATTCGGAGGATACGGCTGTTGCTGATTGCCAGTCGATGTGTGTAGCGCCCAAGATAATGCATGACTGTTTCTGCTCCTGCAAAAGATTCCCTGATATCCGTAACCCATTGTTTTTCATAGCAGTTATCCAGCAGTTCCTGATATTCATACTGGTTACGGTATTTTTCTGCATTTCCTTCGTAACAGAGTTTACCGGTATCGTGCAGGGTTTTAAGTCCAGACAGAAATTTCCCTTTGAACAGTTTTGCCATCGCTTTTCCAGGAAGGAAGAATCCGTCCTTTTTCTGATGCCAGCTGCGATCTCCATCTAATCCACCGCAAGTTGATAACAAATGAATGTGCGGATGGTAGGAAAGGTTGGAACCCCACGTATGCATAATACTGATAAACCCTGGAGTGCCTCCCACGTGCGCCGGATCTTGTGAAAGTTCCAGGATGGTTTCTGCCACAGCATGGAAAAACAGAGAATAAAGTTCTTTCTGGTTGCAGTAGATCAATGGATTCAGTTCGCTTGGACAGGTGAATACCAGATGGTAATAGTCGATATCCAGTACGTGTTCATTTTGTGCGTCAACCCATAACTCATTTGATAATGCCTGACACATCGGACAAGATCTGTCACGGCAGGAGTTATTATGGTACTGGATGTGCCCGCATGTATCACATACAGACATGTTAGCACCGTATGCACCGGTTTTACAATTCAGGATATGATGAACTGTTCTTGCCTGACGCTCAGTTGGAGTATGCGTATCCAGATATCCCGGATAGAACTGCTGGAGGACATCCTGCATAGTTGGGTTATTTATCATTGTCACTGCCCCCATTCTCCTCTTGTTTAAAAGTGTCAAAAGGGCTTCGGATACCCATAAGTGCCTTGGATGTCATCTGCAGATATACATCTGTGGATTTCGGACTGCGGTGACCTAATAATTGCTGGATAAAAGTATAGCTGACCCCATCCTCGAGTGCGTGGCATGCAAAACAGTGTCTCATGGTATGAGGAGACACATCTTCTGGGAGTCCAAGTTTTCGTACATGACTTTTTATAAATCTCTCAACCGCTGCATTGGTAAGTGGTTCATTTCCTCCCATACCTGGGAACAGCCATCCCCTTGGGCGGTTGTAACGGTACCAGTATTCTGTAAGGATTTCAAGGTTCCTGACGCTTAGTATGGTATAGCGATCCTGTCGGTTCTTCGACAGTGGAACATGGATCATCATCTGATTTCTGCGGATATCTTCATAGTGCAGATGGCATACTTCGCTGACCCGCAGGCCGGAGGAATACATTGTTGCAGTAATGGCCTTGTGCTTATAGTTGTCCATGGAATCAATAAGCATGTTTACCTGTTCCCGTGTAAGGATTACCGGAAGCTTCCTGTCACGCTTCATTTTGGGTATTTTTTTTGAATCCCATACATATCCGAGCGTGTACTCAAAGAAAAAACGGATCGCTGCAGTATAGACATTGATCGTGGAAGCTTTTTTGTTTTCATTGTCTTTCATGTGGAATATGAATCTTCGGATATCAGCGTAAGTAATGGACATGGCATCCTTGTTGGTGAAATCGAGAAATCTTTTCACAAAACGATAATAGTCCTTGCATGTATTCGTGGTAAAATTTTTTAACTGCATATCCTGCTGTAATTTTAAAAGGTATTTTTCATTCATCTGATTGTCCTCCAAATATAGTAAAAATTTCTGGTTTTGAGTTCCAGATATTTGGAGGCCCACGGACATCGTGAAAATGCTTGTCTGAAATAGTAATATATGTTAATCTAATCATAGCAGTGGTAGTGATGATCCTGTTCGATTGTTATTTTATGGTGATTTAACAATACCTTATTTAGGACTCATTTACCACTGTTATTTTT
>JAEDDO010000239.1 GCA_016298055.1 Frisingicoccus sp. | reverse complement strand
GTGGACAGGCTGGAATAGACGACTTTATATAAAGAAGGATTCAATCCGGCTGACCAGCTGCGGATCGCGGTGGTCTTGCCTCTTCCGGCACTGCCGGTCAGTAATCCAAAGCCTTTAGTGGCCAACAGATAATTCAGACGGAACAGAACCTCTTTGTATTCCTGGGTTTCTACAAGGACTTCCTTTGAGTTCTTTAAAAACGGGTTGAACTCTAACCCATATCTGGCAGTGTAATCCATCGCTATTCATCTCCTTTGCAAAGGTGTACTTTTTCTCTTTTGATCAATGCATTTTCCGTTTTGTGGAGAAGACGGATAGGGGTAAGTGCCCCATCTGTCTCAATAACAAAGATATCTTTCATATCCGGAGAATAGCGCAGGCGGATACGCTGGCGGGCAAACCGATAGTCTACTTCGTATTCGATCTGGTCAATTACAATGACACAGTCAGCAGAAACACGGCGTTCGATCTCCAGGAGAAAATCTTTGCCGATATCATCTGCCGAAAGTCTGCGGATCTGTTCCGGCTCAGAGAAGAAGCGGTCCTGGGGAGACATTCCCCGGAGAGAAGCATGCGGCGTCTGGTTATACCTCTGAACATAAGAATAGAGACTGCCACGCAGTTCATCCAGTGAATGGAAATCCTGCATGTCAAGGCCCGCCATCCACTGATCTTTCAGTGTGCGGAACCATCGTTCGATCTTTGCTTTTCCGGTTGGAGTGTATGGCTGGCAGTAGCTGAGTGTTGTACCGATCCTGGCTGCAAGAAGTTCCATCTGCCTGTTTTTATAAGATTTTCCATTATCGAAGTTGAGCACTTTGGGACGTCCGTACTTTGATACGGCTGATTTCATAACGGACATCAGATTTACAAAGTTATCATTATAAAAAATATCAACGCCTGTAATGAAACGGCTGGCATCATCGATCAGGGCAATGATGTAAATACGGTGTTTCTTTCCGTCTTTATCGGTGAGACGTGGTCCGACACTGCTGTCACCGCACCACACTTCATTGATGTGCGGCCGTTCATAACGCCGCATATCCCTGTTAGGTGTCTGACGCAGCTCGTTCTGGAGCTGATTTACAAAACGGCAGATGGTGGATTCTGAAACCTGGCCGTTTATGATGGAGCCATCTGTTTTCAGCTGTCTGTAGATGGCGGCTGCTGACATACGTGGGTAATTCGTCTTGAAGTAGCGGATGCGTTCCTGCAGATCGTCATCAAGTTTGCGGCTCATACCGGCATCTGCCCTGCTTTTAGGAACGAGTGCATCAAAGCCGTGGTTCTGGTAATCAAGATACCATTTTTCAATGGTTGCAGGTGCATAATGATGGACACGTCCGTCAGGCCCTACAATTCCTTTGTTAGAGATTTCTGTGTAGAAAGCGGTCTTACTTGGATAGTTTTCGTCCAGACCTGAGACAAGTGGAGCGATCGCACCATAGCGCATGAGTGCGATCTCCTGCTGTTTTTCTGATTTCATACGATTTAAGCCTCCTTTTTCTAAAAGGATACCGAAGAAGAAGGAAGCTGTCGTGTAAGGCTATGTTGGTAAAAGAAAAAGTTTATTGACGGTTGTTTTTATCTGCATGAACTGTCTTGAAAAATGTGAAAAGCATCCGATAACAAGAGAAGGCCGATCAAAGAGAGAAAGACCTGCAGAATGCAGCCGTTCTTTCCAGTGAAGTCTGTAAGCACGGATGACAGCTTTGAGATTGTTTTCATCAATAAAACACTGGTCTGTCAGTATGCGTTCCGGAGAAAGTCCGGATTCAAAAGCATGAATGGCGGCCATTTGTATGTTCAGCGGGATCTGAGAATAAGGGACCATAGAAGAAAGAAGAAGTGCATGCGTGTGGCCACATGCTGTGCAATAGACACGAACCAGGGTTAGTGTGATCCTGTCATCTTTCAGCTGGACATTTCGTTTATAGTAACCATAACGGATCAGGCATCCGAAATGCCCACAGGTACACGAAATAAGGTTAAGATCAAGAGAATCTATCGTTTTATTATAAAAATCTTGAGAAATAAGGTTGTAGTTTTCTGTTTTAATTGTTATCATAGGAAATGACATAGCGTGAAAGTGTTATGCCGTGGTGTTGAAGCAGAAGTCAAACTTTGGTCGGGGCGATTTCTGCTTTTTCTATTAGTTACAATTAAACATAATATCACAAAAAGTCTCAGGATAAAATAATCTGATGGAAAATGCGTCAGAGTCTCTTATGCTGGGACTTCTTTTATTCTGAATGAAAAGTTGAAAATAAGTTTGTTATAAAATGGCTGTTAATAAATGATTATCGGACACCATACGAAGCACGGATAGGAGAGTAGTCGATCAACGATATTTTTTAGCCATAAATGTTACAAAAATACTTGACCACAACAGATAATGAAATCAACCGGATGATATTAAGTGAGATTTTGTCTGACGAATATCAG
>JAEDDO010000238.1 GCA_016298055.1 Frisingicoccus sp. | reverse complement strand
CCGGTATTCCTGGTAAAAGGAATCCAGATATACATTCGGTGTGATATTGGTGTCCTTTGCGGGAATGACCACCGCCGTCAGTGTCAGCCCGTTCTTCTTTACTACTTCCTGCAGATGGATATTGGCATCCGCATATTTTTCCGGAAGATAGTCCTTCACATTGTCCTTCACATATTCAAAAAAATCTTTTCTGTTCATCATACGCAATTACCCCCTTCTGATCATGTGCTGGTTCATTCTCTTTTTGTTGACTGCCTGCTCTGCTTTTTTCTGGTATGCCATCATTCTCTTGAATGATCTCTCCTGCATTTCTCTCCCTGCCTGCACTGTGTTCATTGTTTTCTTCATATTCTTTACCTGTCCTTTCCTGATTTTTGCTATGATAAAAGGGAGCCTCAAATTAAGGCTCCCTGCTCATATAAGGTTACTATTTTCTTTTTCTCTTTCTTCTGGCTGCCAGAAGTCCGGCAATGCCGCTTACAGATACTGCCAGCAGTACCACCGGAAGCCAGAGATTTGTCTCATCCCCGGTCTTCGGATTACCGGCTGACGGTGTTCCCGGTGTGCCTTCCGTTGTCTGTGGCACTTCCGGCTTGTCATTTGTCAGGTCAAAGGTCACTTCCACAATCGGTGTGCTGTCATCTTTGTAGGCAAATACCACCTCATGCTCGGTCTCATCCAGTGTATATCCATCCAGCGTCTTGGTTTCCACCAGATAATATTTCTTCTCACCGGCAAATTTACCGTCTTTGTACTCAGCGATCTCATAAAGGCTGCTCTCCGCATGACCGGCAGCATCCGTCTTTAAGGTCTCCAGCACCTTTCCTTTGCTGTCACGGAGTTCAAATTCCACGCCTTTTAACGGCTCTCCGGTTTCCTTATCTGTTTTATTCAGGATCACTTTACCTTTTGCGGTATCATCCTTCATAACAACCGTCTGGATCTCACCGGTATCTTTCACTTCAAAGGAGACATCGGCTGTCAGGATAAATCCTTTCGGTGCCTGTTCCTCCCTGAGTGTGTATCTGCCAATCGGCAGCTTCTCCACATAATGCGGCTCCTCTGTGGAAGTCCAGCTTTCCACTACCTGGTCATTTTCATCCAGGATCGTAAGCTTCGCACCCGGAATCTCCTGGTCTCCGGTGATATCTGTCTTGCTGATCTGTACCTTTGTCACATCGTCCTTCATTTCATGCTTCTGGATTTCCGCAGTATTCTCGATGGTAAATTCGATGCTTTCTGCGGTTACATATCCATCTGCAGGTTTGGTTTCTGTCATGGTGTAGGTCTTGCCGACTACCAGTTCTTTGATCACATGGGCTTCTTCTGTGGATACCCATTCATCCACCACATTGCCGTCCTCATCGGTCACTTTCAGGTGGGCACCGGGAAGCTCATCCCCTGTTGTCAGGTCAGATTTTGTCAGTTCCACGGTTGTAGCCTCATTTTCAAAGGTAAAATCATAGCTTACCTCTGCCTGGTCCGCACCGGCATATTCAAAGGTGAAATCCTGTTCCTCATTGGTGGTCACAAAACCATCCGGAGCATACAGCTCTTTCACATAATAGTTTCCGTCTACCGGCAGGTCTGCCGTAAAGGTGATCTGACCGTTTTCATCCGTGGTCTTAAGCTCAATGAGCGTATCTGCTTCCAGCAGGACATCACCGCTGGCATTTTTGATATCCTCCCTTGTAAACAATCCGAAGATACCGCCTGCCAGAACTCGTTCGGTGTCTTTTTCCTTTTTCAGGACGGTCACTTTGACTTTCTGGCGGTTATTCTGCCATGCTTCATCATACGTTACCACCGGGGTATCCTGGTCACGGTAACTTAAATCCACATATCTTGGCTCCCCATCCAGCACATAACCATGGGCAGTTTCTGCCTCTTTCACATAGTATTTTCCAACCGGAAGATCCCCAAGCTGTGCAATACCATTGGTATCTGTGGTAATGGTTCCCACCAGTTCATCTGCTTTGAAGTAATCCTCGCTGACACCATCTGCCGCTTTGATATCTTCAGCGGCATAAACGTGAAAAGTAACTTCGGTAAGGCTTCCGGTGATATACTCAAACAGATGCTCCACCGTGCCTTTTGCGTTATCCAGAAGCGTTACTTTATCCAGGAATTCACCCTTTTTGTTGATGATCAGAAGCCCGGTCGGCACTTCATCCTTCATTTCAACCTTCTGGACATCACCGTTATCCTCAACAGTAAACGTGATATCCGTTGCTTTCAGGTATCCATACGGTGCAAATTCTTCCCGGAGTGTGTAAGTCTCCCCGACTACCAGACGTTTGATCACATGCGGGGCATCCTTAACAGAAGTCCATTCATCCACAACATTCCCGTCTTTATCCAGCACTTTCAGGCTTGCACCATCCAGTTCTGTTCCAGTGGTAATGTCAGATTTTGTGATCTCCACTGTGGTCGGCTGGTTTTTCTT
>JAEDDO010000237.1 GCA_016298055.1 Frisingicoccus sp. | reverse complement strand
GGATATTTATTGCAAAATATGAACAAATTGTTAACAAATTATGAATTTTTTGTTAATTTTTCGAAAAAAATGCAAAAATACCCCCATTTTATTTAGTGTGTAGTGATTGAATTATAGTTCAAACGCCTATAGCCGGTTAAAAACCCTAAATTTTTGAAATTTTTATTTTGGAGGAATTTGTTATGGGAAGACAGAAAGGTTGGAGAAATAGGACTGTTGAGTCTGATCTCAACTTTAAAAACATGAGACCTGTCACATTCAGAGATGTTAGCCATCGTGACATTTGGCTCATCGAGCATTACTTACCGAGCGATGACATTGTATCGATTCACATAACAACAGAAGACATTGCTTATGTTGAGTATGCAAATGGTGATTGCTATAGATTCGATTTGATTAGTCGAACTATAACGATCTTTGACAGTCTCGAGTATGCCCTGTCCATTAAGGACTGGGAAGACAATGAAAAATTTAAGGCCATGCTCGCTGACAAGATATTTCACGAGATGACTAGACAGAACATGAATGCCAGAGCCCTTGCTCAAAGGACCGGTATATCAGACAAGATGATAAGCAACTACCTTTGGGCTAAGCAGATGCCGTCAGCAATCAATTGTGTGAGAATTGCGGACGCTCTGGATATTGACATGAACGAATTGTTCAATTTCTTCTGAAATAGGATTCGCGTGAAAAACATAGCCTTTTATGAGGAGAAAGATGTTTTATACGCTTTCTCTTCTATTTGTTTCAATTGACATTTTGAAAGGAGCTTATTTATGAGAGAAAGCAAATTTCAAGCGAAACTTATAAAAGACATCAAAGAGCGATTGCCTGATTGTATAGTGTTGAAAAACGATCCCACTTACTTGCAAGGCATTCCTGATCTGACAGTATTCAACAATGACAAATGGGCCACGCTTGAAGTCAAAAAATCGGCTAATGCAGCTCATCAACCTAATCAGGACTACTATGTCGAAATGATGGACCACATGTCCTTTTCGAGATTTGTTTATCCTGAAAACAGAGACGCTGTCTTTAGCGATCTGATTGACTATCTGGAGGATTGATATTCATGAAATTCAACAATCACCGAAACCTTGAAGGCAAACATGCCATCTTTTCAGCAAGTCAGCCGGCTTGGCTCAGATACGACGACGAGAAGCTCGTTACTGTGTTCAATAATCTTAAAGCCAAAGAGCAAGGCACAAAACTTCATGCTTGGGCTAAGGATACAATTGATCTTGGTATCAAGCAGCCGAAAGGAAAAAAGACCCTCTATCAGTATGTGAATGATGCAATTGGTTTTGGTATGAGCACTGAAGTTGTTCTCTATTACAGCGATCGGTTCTATGGAACTGCGGACGCTATTTGTTTTAGAAACAACATGCTTCGTATTCATGACTTGAAGACAGGAAGAGGACCTGTTCATCTGGAGCAGCTTATGGTGTATGCCGCTCTGTTCTGCCTTGAGTATAAAATGAAACCTGAGTCCATTGATATTGAACTGCGAATCTATCAGAACGATGACATTTTGATACATAATCCGGGCGGCGACGAGATTCGTGAAATAATGGATCTCATCATAAGATTCGATAAGATACTACAACAGCAAGAGGAGGATTGATATTCATGGGCGACATTATTGATGAAATGAAAGCCGTTCTTGACGGCGCAGACCCAAACACACTTGTTCATTACGGAACGCCTAGACACAGTGGAAGATATCCTTGGGGTTCTGGTAAGGATCCTTATCAGCACACAAGAAATCTGCTTTCCAGAATTAATGAACTGAAAGCTAACGGCTGGACCGAAACACCTGAGAACATCATGTCTGAATTCGGTCTTACTACAACACAGTACCGTGCACAGAAAGGTCTTGCTAATGACCTTGAGCGTATGGACAGACTCAGCATGGCTAAGTCACTCAAAGCGGATGGCCTTGGTTCCACAGAGATAGCAAGAAAGATGTCTGAAAGACTCGGATATCCTGTTTCGGAATCGTCAGTAAGATCACTGCTTGACGCAGAGGCCGAAAAGAGAACCATGCAGGCTAAGAATACTGCTGACTTTATCAGAGAAAGAATCAAGCAGGACGGCATCATTGATATTGGTGCTGGTACAGAGATCGACCTGAACATATCAAAAGAAAAGCTGAATCAGGCGATTGAAATACTTAAGTCTGAAGGATATAAGGTTCAGACCGGAGGTCTTCCTCAGGTTACTAATGTCGGGCAGCAGACCATCACTAAAGTAATTGGTCCCCCGGATATGAAACCCTCTGATTTCTACAACTTTCAGACAGGTGAAGTAAACATTCATTCGCTTCACGAATACATTTCAAGAGATGGCGGAGATTCATATGAGAAGAAATTCCATTATCCCACATCTGTTGATTCCAGCAGAGTAAAGATTCTGCTTGCTGACGAGAAGGGCCCTGATGGAGCCACCGGTATTGAAAGAGA
>JAEDDO010000236.1 GCA_016298055.1 Frisingicoccus sp. | reverse complement strand
AACAGGAAGCCCCCACTTCATAATCCTTGATTTAAGTGGTGGGAGCATGTCACATGAGTTAGCATCCGGTGGTTTCAAGCAGATGCATGCGGAACAGAAGAATATTTGTGATCAGCCATACCTGGATAAATCTTTTGACGTGATTACTTTGTTGGAAGTACTGGAACATATTACGGAAGTTGAGAAAGCAATTACAGCAGCTGTGAAAATGGCAAAGCAATATGTGGTGGTATCTGTTCCATCTAAACCGGATGATAACCCGGAACACATTCATTTGCTGACCAAAGAGAAATTGACAAAGATGTTTGCAGAAGCAGGCTGTACAAAGCTTCATTTTGATGGAGTAGAGGGACATTTGTTTATGGTAGCTGCGATAGAGTAGAATATATATGAAGGTGAAAAACATGAATAGATTTGAGATACGTAAATATCCTCGTACACCGCATATTGAAGGCTCCCGTCTTCAGCCGGGAGATGAAGATTTAAGTCAGATTCCTTTTTCTGAAATAGCGGGAAAGAATTTGGTGATTGAAGAAAAATGTGATGGTGCAAATTCAGCAATTTCCTTTGATGCAGGAGGAGAACTTCTTCTTCAGAGCCGTGGACATTATCTGACCGGCGGATACAGAGAGCGTCATTATAACATGATGAAACAGTGGGCTATGGTTCATAGAGATGCATTTTATAAAGTTCTTGGAACAAGATATATCATGTATGGTGAGTGGATGTATGCAAAGCACACCGTGTATTATGATGCACTTCCACATTATTTTCTGGAATTTGACATTTTGGATAGAGAAACAGGAATTTTTCTGGATACGCCAAGCCGTCATGAAATGTTGAAAGATCTGCCGATCGTTTCCGTTCCGGTTTTGGGTACCGGTATTTATAAGTCAAAAGAAGACATGTTAAAGCTGCTTGGAAAGTCAAAATATGTGACAGGAAATCAGAGAGCAAGCTTATATGAGGAAGCATTGAAAATAGGCTTGGATACTGAAAGAAGCTGTGATGAAACAGAGCTTTCCGGTTTGATGGAGGGTCTTTATATTAAGGTGGAAGAGAAGGGTCAGGTTGTGGATCGTATGAAATATGTTCGTGCCGCCTTCGTCCAATCTGTCAATTTTTCAGAAAACAATTGGATTGATAAACCGATTATTCCAAATAAATTGGCAGTACCGGTCGCAAGTTTGTTTGAATAAATTGAAGAGGGGGAAGCAGGTTGAATTTTATACATGAAGTAGAAAAGCTGTTGAATGCTTCTTCTGATGCAGGAATTGACTGGGTGGCAATCCGGAGATCTTCATTGGGATATTATTTTCAGGAAATGAAAAATACTTCTCAGAACCCGGAGTTTCATGGAGAAGGAGATGTCTATATCCATACACGGATGGTGTGTGACGAATTAATTCGCATACCTGCATTCTGGAAACTGTCTGAGATGCAGAAAATTGGATTATTTGCAGCGGGAGTATTTCACGATGTAGGAAAAATAAGAACAACAAAATCAGAGGATGGGAAATTGGTTTCACCGAATCATTCTTCCACAGGCAGTCGGATGACCAGAGAATATCTCTGGCAAACGTGTGGTCTTTGCGGAAATAAGGAAAGTATTCAGCTTCGGGAGCTGATATGTACTTTGGTAAGATACCATATGCTGCCGGTACATTTGATTGACCAGGATGAGTCGGAATTGAAAATTCGAACGGTTGCAGCAATAGGAGAACTGGTACCGGAATTCTCATGGGATTTACTTTGTATTCTATCAGAAGCGGATATGCGTGGAAGAATTGCGGGAGATATGGATGAGCAGCTCGAAAAGATAGAATTGTGC
The DNA here is from genome assembly GCA_016298055.1 of Frisingicoccus sp. Lineage (GTDB taxonomy): Bacteria > Bacillota > Clostridia > Lachnospirales > Lachnospiraceae > Frisingicoccus. The sequence continues at coordinate 653 of JAEDDO010000236.1, read as the reverse complement.
AGAGTTATTGCAGAAGAAGCCGGCTGCTTAGATGGTCCATATCATTTCAATGATTCTTTTACAAAGCATGCCTATTTAAGAGGAAGAAACGTTCAGCCGGATCAGACACTTTATGATGATACCTGGGGGGAAGTTCTACTGATGTCTGGACTGCCGGGAACAGGAAAAGATACCTGGATCGGAAGAATGATTCCGGATTATCCGATGATTTCTTTGGATGATATCCGTAAAGAAATGCATGTGAATCCGACTGAGAACCAGGGAATTGTCATTCAGGAAGCACAGGAACGAGCCAAGATATATTTAAGACAGCATCAGCCTTTTGTCTGGAATGCAACAAATATTACGAAAGATACAAGACAAAAACAGATTGGATTATTTGAGCGCTATGGAGCTCGGGTGAGAGTAGTATATCTTGAAACAGACTGGAACACCCAAAAAGAACGAAACTGCAGCCGCGAGGCAGAAGTACCTATGCAAGCTGTAGAAAAAATGCTTGGAAAAACAGTTTTGCCGACAACCGAAGAAGCACATAAAGTTGAATGGATTTGTGTTTAGCACAGTAACTTAATGGGGCAGAATACCGTCAGGGTATCCTGCCCCATGTTTTAAATGATTGTAAATCGTCCCTCTTTACGTCTTGGCGCTTTTGC
>JAEDDO010000235.1 GCA_016298055.1 Frisingicoccus sp. | reverse complement strand
GGTAAGACGATAAAAACATGATGTGGATTTTAATGATAGCAGCACTTGCGGCAATGTCCGTGTTAACCATTCTGCAGACACCGAGAGAATGGTTCGGAAATAGGCTAACACGCGTTTTGGTAATTGTTTTTCATACGATCGGAATTGCAAGCATCTTACTGATTCTGTTTGCCGTTTACCGCATGAAAGACGGTGTTCTGCGGGAAATCATCATATGGACGGAGACCTTCTATTTTACCGTGTCGGCATTTGCCTTGCTTCTGTCTGTGGTACGGTATTTCGGTTTTGAACTTGCGCGTCATTTTAAACACAGAAAAATACTGAAAATTCTGAGCAGTCAAACCGCATTTTTTCTTGCCGCGATTCTGATTTCCGCTGTATACATGATACCATCTGTGTATAATGCCACAACCTTGAGAACCGTTACATACGATATCCAACTTGAAAAAAGCTGTGCAGATGACAGCCTCTCCATTGCCGTTATTTCGGATTTCCATGTCGGTGCGGGTGCGCGGCACAGCGAAATGGATCAGATGGTGCAATTGGTGCAGGCAGCAAAGCCGGATGTCATTTTAATTGACGGTGATATCTGTGATTCTTCATCCTCCGTATCCGACATGGAGTATATGGAAAAAGCTCTGAAAAAACTGGATTGCCGATACGGTATATTTTATGCAGAAGGAAATCACGAGAAAGAGTGCAGGTTTGATCCGGAGCCGTATTTGCGGCGGGCAGACGTGACGATTCTCAAGGACTGCGGCGTGATGCTTGAAAACGGCGTTAATATCGTCGGGCGCCGCAATGCGCTTAAGGTCGGCGTTAAACAGATTATGAAGGATTGCGGACTTGACACGGAGGCTCCGACGATTGTCCTCCAACATCGTACAAAAGGGCTCAGCCGGCTGGAGGGCGTTGCGGATCTTGCAATATGCGGGCACACTCACGGTTATGCATTTCCTTTTATGGGGCTTTTAATGCCGTATCAGCGGGATATTTCATTCGGACATCGGATGTACGGCGAAACCCACGCGATTGTTTCTGCCGGCGTTGCCGAGTGGGGATACCGTACCAAGTGGCCGTCGCAAAGCGATGTCACCGTGATAAACATAATCTTCCGGGAGGCAGAGCAATGACATTCCGAACTTATACGAAAAAGGGTGTGTTCTTTCATGCCGTCTATATTGCCATTCTGACGGTCTCCGGCATTCTGGCGGTATACAGTGCGGTGTTTGGCGCATTGCATATCAGCTGTAAAGAAGATAAGATTGCACTCGGCTTTACCGTTTTCTTTGCTTTGCTGATCATTTCCGTTGACTTCTTTGAATGCAGAGCAATGGGTGCAAGGATATATACAAATGCTGAAGGAATCGGCGTCAGACGATTCGGAAAAACAAAGGTTTTTATAAAATGGAGCGAAATCAAGGAAGTCGGCACAGGAAACATTCCTACGCCGTTTGGAAGCAAGCAACGGATCTATTTTTGCGACAGAGTACTTGATGAGAAAGAAAAATCCGATTTGATCATATTAAAATATCATACGGTTCATTTTTCTTATATTCCGAAAGAGTGTTGCGAAAAAATAAGTGAGCTGCTGCCCGTTCCGATGACAGAGGAGATGAAAGAAAAGTATGTCAGATAAAGTGAGGAAGGAAAAGATCAGCGACGCACGGATTTTCTACATTGGGTTGATTGCCGCGGTAGCGGTGGTGCAGATCGTTTTGAAGGTGTTCACAACGCTCGTGCCGGATGTGCAAAGCCAGGTCTTATCTCGCATTACAGAGGGAATCATGCTGATTTTTGCAGTGATGTTTGCTCTGCGAACAACCTTTGTTCAGCCGTGGTTTGGGTTAAAAATCGAAAAATCGAATGTCAGAAGAACGGTTTTGACCTGTATTTTGATTGCGGTGGGAATTATTGTTCTTTTTATCGCCGCAAGACTTGTGCTTCAGCATTTTTCGGAAGAAGTCGCCGAACGTCCCTTCTTTCGGGCGTATCTGAATATCAAACATCGCAGGTATTATTTGATTTCTGTTTTATTGCAGGAGATTTTGGCAAAAGGCGTTTTGCAGCACGGAGTTGAAAAAAACCTGCCCGACGACAAATGGTATATCGCATTGCCGATAACGGCACTTGTGTTCGGAATGCTTCATATCTATCATTCTATCTACTACATTCTCGGGGCAATTGGGCTTGCATTGGCTTCCGGCGTGTTATATCACAGACAGAAGAATGTATGGTCAAGCTTTGTGTTGCATTTTTTGATCGCATTTCTTCCAAGATGCTTCGGACTGAAATAAATTTGATTCTTTGAACTTTGTTTTTGATTTTTTGAACAGGCGATGTTTTGTAAATTGTGAAATATGTTATTTTGACAATTGCAAAACTGGCGGCGACAACACTTTTGTTGCACTTTGTTTTGTACAATATATTATAAATCAAAAAACAGCTGGAAAGTAATAGTCAAAAAATAAGGTAATTAAATGCTATTTTA
>JAEDDO010000060.1 GCA_016298055.1 Frisingicoccus sp. | reverse complement strand
TAAAATATAAACATTTTACCCAGAATTTTCCATCCCATAGCATAACAAATACTGTTCATGACAAACCCGGATATGGACGGCGATATGTCAAGCCAATGCTGAAGAAGCAGTGACATGCCAAGAATACCGCCTTCTGTAACTCCTGAAACGGAATGCACATTATAAAGGCCAAATGCCAAAAAGGCACTGGCCATCAATACCACAATACAATGCTGAATATTTATTTTTTTTAACACTCTATTACCTCCCCTTCATTGGCCTCTTCCATTTTTACCTCCTGGTCCGGTTTCTGATTTTCAAAGGAAACCTTCATGACCGCCTGAGACCAATTCAATGAAACATAAGCATATTTTTCTTTTTTTACGGCCTCCTCCTGGAAAATCTGAAGCAATTCATTCAGCACTTCTTTTGTGAGATAGCTTCCACGCCATTGAAAGACTAATTTTTTGCCCTTTTTTGCCGCCTGCATCGACCGTTTGCGGACATCTTCATATTTTGTGAAAGACACTTTCTTTTCCTGATAATATGTATGGCTTCCGTCCTCACAGACAGGAACCTTCCAGATTACCGGCTCATGGTCTCTGAAAATCTGTTTGTCATTGAGGTTAAAATAATCATGCCGTATCTCCTCCGGATCCCCCAGTGAATTGTCAAATGTGGCATCCAGATGATAGTATTTTCCGTCGATCCGAACAATATTCCATGCATGCCGGTATTTTATCCCCTTCTCCGGATTTGCGCCGGAAATGGCAATAATACACCATATATTGAGCGCATCACAGAGAATTTTGACAGATTTGGCGATTCCTTCACAGACGCCCACCCCCTGGCCGAGAGGTCCGATAATTTCATGGGAATAGGCCTTTTTTAATTTATCATAGCGGACGTTCTGACAAATAAAATCATGAATAAACAATTCTTTATCTTTATCGCTGAGTTTTTCAGCCTGACGAGCAAGTTTTTTCACACGAGCTTCCATTGCTTTCTGATGATCCATCAATTTATTCTTTTTAAAAAGATACTCCGGTACCATTTCCACATTTTCAGAGTCCGGATAAAATTTATAACTGAATTTTACTGAGTAAAAAAGCTTCGGATGATCCAGACGCAGAAGGAAATAAATATCTGCCAGTTCCCTGTCACTGAGTCTTGGCACCGGAAAGGATGGTGCCATCGATGAAAGCCCCTCTTTCATCGCATGATAGGCTCTCTGCTGTTCTTTATTTAATTGTTCATAATAATATGGCATAGCCGGTCACCGCCTTTATTTAAATATTTCTCCATGATTGAGAGACAAAGTACTGTATAAAAAAAGAACATCCTGATCTTTGAACGTCATGTATTGTTCCAAAAGATCCGGGTGAATATAACGAATATCAATAAGTGTAATTTTTTTATAAGCTCCGACAAACAGAGGTGCAATGCTGCTTCCGAAGGAATCACGAAAGAGAACCAATTCTTTATCCGAGGATGCCCAAGGATTTGTTATTGTCACCAGAGCCAGAGAACCGGAAAGAAACATTTCATAGGGATCCCTGCCCTCCGCCTTTTCCATATCGTATACCTGAATCCTTCTCTGATTCTCATAATCAAAAACGTCGCAGTTTTTCAGCGTCTCATTCATGAGATAATACAGGTTTTCCCCCTCTGTCGGGAGAGCATACTGTCCGGAAAGATTTCCGTAAAAGGACTGCTCCATTTCACAGACCTCATACTGTTCATCGAGAGTTATCCCCATTTCTGCCCCGATTCTTTTTGCAGTATCCACAATTTTCTCCTGACGCCAGTGAATATCCGTCTTATAAAAATCATCTGCCTCAAGAAGATCAGCAATTGAAATATAGGTCATATACCCGGTATTCTTCTGCATCTCAGCAAAAAGTTCTTCATAATCCATCCGCAAATATCCGCCGGGCTCAGCAAGAAAATAATTTTTGTCCGGAATGATTGAAAAATAGAGTTTTACATCCGTTCCTTCCATATATTTATTATAAATATAGAGAAACCGGTCGGACACTCTGTCAAGAGATTCCGGATTCAGAGGGTATTCCATCTTGCAGATATGATCCCCGGATTTATATATCCCGTGCTGATCCTTTTGTCCGAATATTTTCTGTGACATAAGTGCTTTCATTCCCCGAAAACCGTCTCTAAATGGAAACTGATCGACAACGTAAGATTCAAATTCGCCCATAAACTTTCCGGAAATAACCCTTTCTCCCGAAAGTTCCGGGAACTGAGCAAGTTTTCTTCTCTCGCTCACGGAAAATTCTTTGTCCGGTTCCAGCCAGTGCATGATTGAAAAGAGAAGAATCATAAAAGATATCATCAGCACTATGACTTTATTTTTCGTTTTTTCTGTCATATCCTGTTCCTTTCCCGTCAAAACCGAAAATACAAAAAGGGATTAAACGATCCGTCTACAAGACAGGCTGTAACCGCCAACAGCAGCCCTGTCAAAAAAATCGGTTCCACAATCGGCCATCTTCTTTCCACTTTTGCGGCAATCCGTTTCGGCAAAGGTGTCGCTCCCACAAGGGCCGCTGCCATCATCCCGCCATAACTTCGAAGATAATACTGACTCTCATTTGAAATGAAAGCGATGTGTCCGAAGCCAAACAGACCTCCGATATTTTTTATTGCCTGCGCCACACTGTCAGCATCAAAAATCATAAAACCGATAATAACGACACCTGTCAAATAGACATGTCCCAACCAGGAACTTCTTTCAAGTTTTTTTAAGAACCAGAGTTTTTCAGCTACAAGCAGACTTCCAAAAAACAGTCCCCAGACAATAAAATTCCATCCGGCACCATGCCAGAGACCGGTAAGAAGCCATACTATCCCAACGTTAAACAACCACTTTGCCTTTGTACCCCGGTTTCCTCCCATAGGAATATAGACATAATCCCGAAACCATCTTCCCAGAGACATATGCCACCGTCTCCAGAATTCAGTAACACTTTTGGCGATAAAAGGATAATTAAAATTCTTTGGAAGGGCAAATCCAAACATATGCCCAAGGCCGACAGCCATATCACTGTACCCTGAGAAATCAAAATAAATCTGAAGGATCAGTGCGATTCCGTACATCCAGAAAAAAACAACCGATTTGTCAGAGGATGTCTTAAAAATTTCACACAATTCCCCCAGTGTATTGGCAAGAATAACTTTTTTTCCGAGTCCTAAAATAAACAGGCGCAGCCCCCGGGCCATACCGTCCAGGGTACATATGCGCTCATCCAGCTGATGCGCTATAGCTTCATAACGCACAATTGGTCCTGCTATAAGCTGGGGAAACATGGAAATATACACCGCAAGCTTTACAATATTTTTTTGTGCAGCCATGCCTCTGAAAACATCCACCTCATAGCTTATGATCTGAAATGTATAAAAACTGATACCGAGGGGCAGCACAAGTTTTAATAAAGGAAAACTGCTCCCTGTCAGCCGGTTGATGTTTGAAATAAAAAAATCCGTATATTTAAAAATGCCTAACAGTCCCAGATGGATGCCGACCGACAAAATCAATCCCCATTTTGCCCGAACCCTGCCTCTGAAATGTTCCATCCACCTTCCGGATATATAACCGATCAGAATGGAAATGACCATAAGAAGCACATAGTTTACTTCGCCCCAGGCATAAAAAACAAGACTTCCTGCCAGAAGAACAGCATTTTTCATTCTTTTGGGAACAATAAAATACGCAATCAACATGACAGGAAGAAAATAATATAAAAAAGTAATACTTGAAAACAGCATTTTTGCCAAAATCTGATCAGCTCAGATTTGCCTCCACTTCAAGAACCGCACTGTCGCCATAAACTTCTTGCACTTTCGCCTTGAAATTTTCCATATTTTCTGTCTTTCCAAAAGCGGAAACCACATATTCACCATTGACTGTAAATATACTCAGCTCATCCGGGAAACCGCACATCCACTGGGTATTCATAATATTTTCCTTCAGATTTTCCACAAATGCTCCGCTATTGTCCCCATCTTTCAGATGAAAAGCCGCTCCTGTAAAGGTATTGCTGTTCATCATATGCATCAGTGATGCCGCATCATCGATGAGTTCTAAACTGTTCTCAGGAACATAGAGTACATACATCAATGTATCTTTTTCTTCCAGACTCACATTGCCGGCCGCATTGTCCTTCATGTGCTCAGCATCACCGCCGGTTGCCGGAAACTTTGCATCATCCGGGAAAGCATCCCATACTTTATTTAAAAGTTCTTCTGATGAAGCTATATCCGCTTTAGCCGTTTCCTTTCCGGAGCATCCTGCCAAAATACCAATCATTGCCATCACCATAAAAAACGTCATTATTTTTTTCATTTTCTCACCTTTCATACTTTACTGTTTGCCACCTGCTCTAAAATCTATTCTGTCAGAGCTTATCTTCGTTTATTCGCTGTACTTTTTTACAATATCATGCATTTGTTTCCATTTTTGCTCCATATCGTAAACCAGCTTAAACTGGGTACGGGCTCTGTCCAGATTGTGTTCCTCTCTGCTTGTTTTGAAATAAACATCATTTTGCAAATAATCTGTTAAAAACCGCATGCCACACTCATAGGTCATGATTTTTGCCCCCATCGGAAGCAGTTCCAACTCTCTCCTGGTCAATTTTCCCTCGCAGCCTTCAATAAATCCTTTTGTGTATACCTCAAAAAGTTCCATACTGCAGCTGACTTTATTCAGATCTTTCTCATCTTCTTCGCCCGTACTTGCGCCAAATCGTATGGAATCTCCAAAATCATACATGGCAAGCCCCGGCATCGTCGTATCCAGATCAATAACGCAAATACCTTGTCGGCTGTCGTTGTCGATCATAATATTATTCAACTTCGTATCATTGTGGGTCACACGGATCGGCAGCTCATTCTTTTCAATAAGATCTGTAAAAAATCCGGCCTCATGCTCTCTGTCAAGCACAAACTGAATCTCTTTTTCTACTTTACATGCTCTTCCGGCCAGGTCTTCCTCAACAGCTTTTTTAAAAGTTTCCATACGAACCTTCGTATTATGAAAATTCTCTATTGTTTCATGTAATTTTTCTGCCGGAAAATCCGCTAACAGACACTGAAAATGCCCAAAAGCCAACCCACTCTGATAAAAATCTTCTGCGTGTTCGACAACTTCATAGCAGGTCGCATCTGTAATATAGACAAAAGATCGCCAGTACTCTCCCTCCGCATCTACATAATAGGGCATTCCGTCTTTTGTCGGAATCACATTCAATGTCTCCCTGTATGGATTGCCTCCCCGTTCTTCTATTTTTTTATGCAGAAAAACTGTTATATTCACAATATTTTCCATAAGCTCTACAGGTCTTGGAAATACTTTTTTATTCATCTTCTGCAGAATAACCCGAATATATCCCATCTTTCCAATCTCATAAGTGAGAAGATAGGTATCATTTATATGACCGTTCCCCCACGGTTCAGCAAACATCAAATTTCCCTCAAACTGAAAATTCGATGCAATATCGTATATTTTTTTCATTTTTTCCTGTGTCATCTCGCCACAGCCTCCGTTTCACACCAATATGCCTCTGTATTATAAACCATGTACGGCATAAGGTCTACTAAACCTCGCTCTTTTTTACAAATTTGTCTGTATATGACATTTTTTGGTGATGAAACAAAAAGACATAATTTAAGGGCTATCTGATAATTTTTTCAAATCAGATAGCCCTCTTAATGAATAATTGTAAGTTTCACTGTATAACCTCTCTTTCTTTAATTTTTGAATTCAATCACTATGGATCTCTTCCTCCCATGTCAAATCTCCTCCTTTACTTAGAAATATCTATGTAAACTCTTTTAGAGATTTCTTCTTATAATCTTTTAAGTACCTATCCCATTGGACTTTCCTCCTGTTTTTGTTTTATTAGTCTTTTCTTTTGATGGTTTTATTTTATCTCATTATTCTTCATTTGTCAACACTTTTTTCTGATTATTTTAAATTTATTTTTATATTTATCTGAAAGATAAAAGGACAGGTTCCGTGACTCATAGCTCTGAGTCACGAAACCTGTCCCTTATAACCGGCCTTTAAAATCCTCATACCCGAATTCTGCCATAAGTTCAATAGCTCCCTTTTCTTTCCACAGATAAATATGGGGCAAAGGCATTCCGTTAAATGTATTGTTTTTGCACATGGTATAAATGGCCATGTCCTCAAAAATCAGCTTTTGTCCTTCCGTGAGAGGACCCTTAAAGCTGTAATCACCGATAATATCTCCTGCAAGGCAGGTCGGTCCGCCAAGACGATAGGTGTAAGCGTATTCTCCCGGATTACCGGAATTTCTAAGCGGTGGTCGGTAAGGCATCTCAATTACATCCGGCGTATGGCACGCTGCCGACATATCGAGAATTGCCAGACGAAAATCTCCGTTTCTAAGTACATCCAACACCTCGGTCACGAGATAGCCCGCATTTAAGGCCACAGCCTCTCCCGGTTCCAGATATACCTGTACATGATACTTTTCCATAACATCTCGGATACATCGCTCAAGGAGAGCCACATCATAATCTTTTCGAGTGATATGATGACCGCCTCCCATATTAAGCCACTGCATCTCCGAAAGGAATTCTCCGAACTTTTCCTCTACTGCCCGGAGTGTTTTCTCAAGATCATCCGAATTCTGTTCACAAAGGGTATGAAAATGCAGCCCGTCCAGCAGACGTATATCTTCCGGTGTCATCTGGGCATCCCATTGAGCTCTTGTTGTTCCAAGACGGCTTCCGGGAGCACAGGGATCATAAATTTCATGCCCTTCCTGAGTCGAACATTCCGGATTAATGCGAAGTCCAATGCTCTTACCTCTGTCCTTCGCCAGCTTTCCATAGCGTTTGAGCTGAGACGGCGAATTAAATACAATATGATCGGCATACTGAAGTATTTCTGAAAATTCATCTGCCCGGTAAGCACCACAAAATACATGGCACTCACCTTCCGGCATCTCTTCCCGTCCAAGTCTGGCTTCATAAAGACCGCTGGCCTCTGTTCCTGCCAGATACTCAGATAATAATGGATATACTTTATAATTCGAAAAGGCTTTCTGGGCAAGAAGTATTTTACATCCTGTCCGCTCCTGCACACCTTTTAAAATTTCTCCATTTTCTCTCAGACGTTTTTCATCAATCACATAGCATGGTGTATGCAGCCCATTAAAGGCCTCTGACATATTTCTATCCATAGAACCATTATTCTCCATCATTAGTCTACTAATACAGGTGCTTCACTGATACTGCGAGGAAGACCGTATTTATCCAGAGCGTCTAAGAACGGATCCGGATTCAGTTCTTCCACTGTATATACACCCGGTTTATTCCATTCGCCTGTAAGCATCATTAAAGCACCGCACATTGCAGGAACTCCGGTTGTATAACTGATTGCCTGAGAACCGACTTCTTTGTAGCATGCTTCATGGTCACACACATTATAAATATACCATGTTTTATCTTTTCCATCTTTTTTGCCTGTAAAAATACAGCCGATGTTTGTTTTTCCCTTTGTGCGTGGTCCAAGGCTTGCCGGATCCGGGAGAAGGGCTTTTAAAAACTGAATCGGAACAATTTCTTTTCCTTCGTACATAATCGGTGTTGTTGAAAGCATGCCCACATCCTCAAGACAACGCATATGATCCAGATAGCTCTGTCCGAAAGTCATAAAGAAACGGATACGTTTTACTTCCGGAATATTTTTAGCCAGAGATTCAATCTCTTCATGATGAAGCAGATACATATCTTTCATACCCACCTGATCAAAATCATACTCTCGTTTAATCGTCATCGGAGGGATCTCGATCCAATGACCATCTTCCCAATAGCTTCCCGGGGCAGAAACTTCACGAAGATTAATCTCCGGATTAAAGTTTGTGGCAAAAGCATAACCGTGATCGCCGCCGTTGCAGTCAAGAATATCAATCGTGTCAATGGTATCAAACTCATGCTTCTTCGCATAAGCACAGTAAGCCTGAGTTACACCCGGATCAAATCCGGAACCGAGAAGTGCCATAAGACCGGCTTCTTTAAATTTTTCCTGATATGCCCACTGCCAGGAGTAGTCAAAATAAGCTGAAAATCCGGCTTCTTCACAGCGTTTTTCATAAATTGCACGCCACTCAGGATCATCCGTATCTTCCGGTTCATAGTTTGCTGTATCCATGTAATTCACACCACATGCCAGACATGCATCCATAATCGTTAAATCCTGATATGGAAGAGCAATATTCATGACAAGTTCCGGTTTATATTCCTGAATAAGAGCGATCACTTCCTCCACTTTGTCCGCATCCACCTGTGCTGTTGTAATGACCGTTTTTGTCAAAGGTCTTAATTTTTCCGCAAGCTGATCACATTTGGATTTTGTACGGCTGGCAATACATATTTCTGTAAATACATCACTCACCTGACAGCATTTCTGAATGGCAACAGACGCCACGCCTCCACATCCGATTACAAGTACTCTGCTCATTATTTTCCCTCCTGGTTTTTATTTTTTAAAAGTGCTAATAATAATTCTCTTACGACCTTGCATGCCAGAGCCGTTGAAGCTCCGGATACATCGAGCATTGGTGCCAGTTCATTGACATCCGCTCCCACAACCTTTGTTTCGGATACTTTACAGATAGCCTTTAAAAGTTCCGGAAAGCTGACACCGCCCGCTTCCGGTGTGCCTGTTCCCGGAAATGCGGAAGGATCCAGACAATCCAGGTCAATTGTAAAATAGACCGGAATGTCATTTTCTTTCAGACGATCAACAACTTCCTCTAACCCGTCAAAGCAGAACCGATGCATATCTGTGTGCTGTGCCGCAAACTCAAACTCTGCTTTTTCACCGCTTCGTATACAAAACTGATGGATTCGCCCGTCACCGATCAGATCATGGCAACGTCTGAGCACGCAGGCGTGACTTAATCCCACACCAAGATACTCATCCCGAAGATCTGCGTGTGCATCAAAATGAATGATATGGATATCCGGGTATTTTTCAAGCACTGCCCGAACAGCCCCAAGTGTCACAAGATGCTCACCGCCCACCATCAAAGGCAGTTTTCCGTCACCAAGAATTTCCCGCGTTCTTTCCTCAATATCATCTAAGGCCGCTGAAGAACTTCCGAAGCACAGCTCCAGATCACCGCTGTCAAATACGGCATAATCCGTCAATTCTTCATCCTGATAAGGGCTATAAGTCTCAAGGCCAAAGCTTTCATGGCGAATGGCCGATGAGCCAAAGCGTGCCCCCGGACGATAGCTTGTTGTTGAATCAAATGGTGCTCCGAATAATACGATCTTTGCATCCTCATACCCGGCATCGCAGCCGATAAAGGTTTCCACATTTTGTTTCACTTATTTTTCCTCCACTTCTTCCAGCATCTCTTCCAAAAATGCCGGCAGATAAAATGCTCCCACATGCAGTCTTGTGGTATAATAACGGGTTCTTAAATGCTGGCTGTTCCAACGTTCCGGATCCAGATCATCGATCGGATGATACTTCTTGCTGGCAAATCCAAAGAGCCAGTATCCGGCCGCATAGGTCGGTATATGGGCCTGATATACACGGCATATCGGAAATGTGCTGGCAATATGTTTATGACTTCTCTGCATGGCTGTCGCATCTTCCGCATAAAAGGGACTTCCCTGCTGATTGACCATAATACCGTCTTCCTTTAAAGCCTTATAACAATTGCCGTAAAATTCTCTTGTAAATAACCCTTCGGATGGTCCAAAAGGATCATTTGAGTCAACAATGATCAAATCGTATTTGTCCTCACAACGACGAATAAATTTCAGAGCATTTCCATAAGAAATATGGACTCTCGCGTCATCCAGACGACAGGCATTATCCGGCAGATACTGACGGCAGGCTTCCGCAACCATCTCATCCATCTCCACAAGATCAATACGCTTAATCTGCTCATAACGTGTCAATTCACGCACAACACCGCCGTCACCGATACCGATGACAAGCACTTTTTTAATATTCGGATGAACCGCCATCGGCACATGGGTGATCATCTCATCATAAATAAATTCATCCCGCTCTGTCAGCATGATATTTCCGTCAAGCACAAGAACTTTTCCAAACTCCGGAGTCTCAAGCACATCAATCTTCTGATAAATACTTTTTTTTGAATATAATTGACGATCTACTCTCAGACTGAGTTTTACATCCGGCGTATGATTTTCACTAAACCACAATTCCATATCGGTCTCCTCATCTTCCGCTTTATTTTCAGGATCCTATTTCAGCACGTTCAGACATAAAATATCCGGGTCTGCCGGTCCTGTCATATTACATCCCTTTTCTTTCGCATAGTTAATATATCTTAAAATATCGCCTGTGATCTTCTCGCCCGGAGCCAGAATCGGAATTCCCGGCGGATAACACATAACAAACTCACTGCATATTCTTCCTTCGGTTTCCATCAGAGGCAGACTTTCTTTATCCGCATAAAATGCCTCCTGTGGGCTGACAACAACTTCCGGATCAATATACTCCTGTGTCAGCATGCCCGAAGGGTCTTTTTGATATCTTCTCCGAATCTCCGCAAGTGCACTGACAAGACGTTCCACATCTCTCCAACGGTCACCGATCGATAAATATGCAAGAATATTTCCCAGATCACCGAATTCAATCTGAATATCATAGTCATCACGGAGTGTATCATAAACTTCAATTCCCGCAAGCCCGATATCCAGCGTATGGATACTGAGTTTTGTCGGGTCAAAGTCATATACGGAATCTCCGTTAATAAGCTCTTTTCCAAATGCATAATAACCGCCGATCTGATTGACTTCCTCTCGGACATATGCAGCAATATCACATACTTTTCTAAAAACCTCTTTTCCCCGAAGTGCCAGATTTCTTCTGGAAATATCCAGGCTGGACATTAAAAGATAACTTCCGGATGTGGTCTGAGTCAGGTTGATGATCTGACGAATGTACCCTTCCTGCATATTCGGTCCGGCAAGAAGGAAACTGGACTGGGTCAGACTTCCTCCGCTCTTATGCATAGATACAGATGCCATATCCGCTCCGGCCGCCATCGCTGAGATTGGAAGATTTTCTCCAAAATAAAAATGGGTTCCGTGAGCCTCATCCGCCAGACAAAGCATTCCGGCTTTATGTGCCATTTCTACGATGGCTTTTAAATCCGAACAAATACCATAATATGTCGGATTATTGACAAGAATGGCAACCGCATTCGGATGTTCTTCGATGGCTTTTGCCACCTGTTCACGCTTCATCCCTAAAGAAATACCAAGTCGGTGATCCACCTCCGGATTCACATAAACGGGTATCGCCCCACAAAGTACAAGTGCATTGATCACACTTCGATGAACATTACGCGGCAAAATAATTTCATCTCCCCGCTTACAGGCCGTCAATACCATACTCTGTACAGAACTGGTCGTTCCTCCTACCATAAGAAATGCATGGGCTGCCCCAAAAGCTTCCGCAGCCAGCTGCTCTGCCTCTCTGATGACCGAAACCGGATGGCACAGATTATCCAGTGGTTTCATACTATTGACATCCACACCGACACACTGCTCTCCCAAAAATCGTGTCAGTTCCGGATTGCCTCTCCCTCTTTTATGTCCCGGCACATCAAAAGGTACCACTCTCATTTTCCGAAAACGTTCCAGAGCTTCATAAATCGGTGCTCTGGACTGGTCAAGTTTACCATTTTTCATCCCCGTATACCTGTCTTTCCTGAATTTAACTTTCTTATGAAATCGAAAAAAGCAAGGTGCTAACGCACCTTGCTTTACTTGTTATTTCATCAAAATCAAATTATTCTATTCGCTTTCAGAGAACACCGGATGATCCCCCGAAGATCCAATTTCTGCTGTGTATCTGATGAGAATTCAATTTGTCAGAGTCTATATAGCAATCATACTTTTACTACTCTTATTGACTGTTTCACAAGTCAGCGCGTTTCGCACTTATCCGTTTTATAAGAAAACAACTTATAGAATTTGAGCTCTTAACTCCCGGAATTCAATGAATTCCGCAATCAATAAGGCAACGAAAGTTACCTGTCGGCGCTGGACCCGGCTGTCCGTATGGCCTTAACTTCCGGAGGAAGTGGTCCGAATTGCTCTGAAAAGACTCTGATTAATCTCATCTTTTCAAAAAGTAATTTGATTTTATCATTATTTCCAAAACATGTCAATCATCC
>JAEDDO010000059.1 GCA_016298055.1 Frisingicoccus sp. | reverse complement strand
CCGGATGTTACGTGGAAGCAGCCGGTGAGGCCGTACAGGAAGATGCATCGATTGACCTGATCATAGGAAATAATTGTAAAAGCCAAATCGTATCCATGGTAGAAGCTTTTATAGAAGAACATCAGAAGATTGTGTGTAAGACGGATATTAATCATAACTGTGATTATGAGACGATGACAATTTCAAAAGTTTCGGAACATACCCGGGCTTATATCAAGATCCAGGACGGGTGCAACCAGTTTTGTTCCTACTGCATTATACCTTATGCCAGAGGACGGGTGCGCAGCCGAAAACCGGAAGATATTTTTTCGGAAGTTTTTTCTCTTGCTAAAGCCGGTTATAAAGAAATTGTACTGACAGGAATTCATATTTCATCCTATGGAAAGGATTTTGAGGAACAGGAAAATCTTATTTCTCTTGTTGAAAAACTGGCGGTGATCGAAGGTATTGAGCGTATCCGTTTTGGTTCTCTGGAGCCGGGATTTATAACTGAGGATGTGGTTGTTCGACTGGCAGCCATAGAAAAGATATGTCCGCATTTTCATTTGTCCCTTCAGAGCGGATGCAATGAGACTTTAAAACGAATGAACCGTCATTATACAGCGGAAGAATATGAAGAGAAATGCAATCTTCTTCGCAGATATTTTGACCGGCCGTCATTTACAACGGATGTTATTGTCGGATTTCCGGGCGAGACAGAAGAAGAATTTGAACAGACAGAGGCTTTTCTGGAAAAAATACATTTTGCAGAGATGCACATTTTTAAATATTCACCGAGAAAGGGTACGAGAGCGGCCGTCATGCCGAATCAGATCGATGAGCATATTAAGACAGAGCGCAGTGCAAAATTGCTTGCACTTGCAGAGAAGATGTCAGCAGATTATCAGGATGCATGTCGGGACAAAGTGCTGCAGGTCCTTATTGAAGAAAAAGTACCGTCCGGTGATGGGGAAGTATGGATCGGACACAGCCGGGAATATTTGAAATGTGCCGTACAATCTGACAAAATAAGGTCAAACGATCTTGTAAATTGTCAGATGACAAGAACAAAAGGTGAAGATTTTGTGTTTTGTAAAATAATTGATTGAATTATTTTCTGATTTATATTAATATAGTGAGTAAGTGTAGGGAAAAAGTTTAAGGAAGTGATCGTTTATGGAGAACATGGGAAATACACAATATTTTAAGGTGAGCAATAATGCGGATATCACTGTAAAGGACATTCTGGAAGCTGTCTATATTGCTCTTACAGAAAAGGGATATAACCCGGTCAGCCAGATTGTGGGATATATTATGTCCGGTGATCCGACATATGTGACAAGTTATAAGAATGCAAGATATCTGATTATGAAAGTTGAACGGGATGAGCTTTTGGAAGAACTGCTCAAGAGCTACATTAACGTGAATTTGAAGTAAGAGCTATGCGTGTACTTGGATTAGATTATGGTTCGAAGACAGTAGGTGTAGCCATCAGCGATACACTGGGATGGACAGCCCAGTCTGTCGAGACGATTACGCGAAAAAGCGAGAATAAACTGAGACAGACGCTCGCAAGAATTGAAGAACTTGCAAAGCTTTATGAAGCAGATCGTATTGTGTTGGGATATCCAAAACATATGAATAATGATGAGGGAGAACGATGTGCCAGGACAGAAGAATTTAAAGAGATGCTTGAACGGCGCTTAGGTCTTCCTGTCATTTTACAGGATGAACGAATGAGCACTGTATCCGCTGAGCGGATCCTTATGGAAGGTAATGTCCGAAGAGAGAACCGTAAGGAATATGTGGATAAGATGGCTGCTGCGTTTATTCTTCAGACTTATTTGGATCGGATAAAGTATGAACAGGAAAACAGGTGATCATATGGCAGAAAAACCGGAAAAGATTATTTTTTATACAGAAACAGATGAGGTGGAATTTTACGTCATTGAACAGACTCGGATCAATGATGTTAATTATATACTTGTAGCGGATTCTATGGAAGATGAGGCAGAAGCGTTAATTTTAAAAGAAACTGTAAATGAGGAAGATGCAGCAGATGTGATTTACAGCGAGATTGAGGACGAAGAGGAGCTGAAAGCCATATCCAAAGTATTTTCCGAGATATTGGATGATATTGATATCGAGATGTGAACGTGATGAATTCGATGTGCTATAGGAAAAGACGATAGGCTTAATTAAGCGTATCGTATTTTCTGTGTGGGCAGATATCTTCCAACATGCAAATATCGGAGGGTTAAGTATTGAAAACGAAAGTCGTAAAAAAAGAGAATGAAGGCGTAAAGATCATCCCATTGGGCGGATTAGAGAATATTGGGATGAATATTACAGCTTTCGAATATGGAGACAGTATTATTGTAGTAGACTGTGGGTTGGCATTTCCGGCAGATGATATGTTGGGTATTGACCTTGTCATTCCGGATGTTACTTACCTCGAGAATAACATTCATAAGGTAAAGGGATTTGTGATCACCCATGGACATGAGGATCATATCGGTGCGCTTCCTTATGTTCTGAAGAAGATGAATGTTCCTGTCTATGCAACAAAACTGACGATGGGCATTATTGAGCATAAATTAAAAGAACATAATCTTGTGAAATCTACACGCCGCAAGGTTATAAAACATGGACAGTCCATTAATCTGGGGTGTTTTCGTATTGAGTTTATAAAGACAAATCACAGTATCGCAGATGCAACTGCTCTGGCTATTTATACACCGGAAGGAATCATTGTGCATACGGGTGACTTTAAGATCGATTATACACCGGTTTTTGGAGAGAGTATTGATCTTCAGCGTTTTGCGGAGCTTGGAAAGAAGGGTGTTCTTGCTGTGATGATGGACAGTACGAATGCGGAACGGCCCGGCTTTACAAACTCTGAACGTACAGTGGGACAGTCAATTGATCATATTTTTGACGAGCACCGCAGCGGACGTATTATTGTTGCTACCTTTGCATCGAATGTGGACCGTGTACAGCAGATTATAAATTCCGCTGATAAATATGGACGAAAAGTTATTGTGGAAGGCCGCAGTATGGTCAATATTATTTCAATTGCCACAGAATTGGGCTATATTCAGATACCGAATGATACGCTTATTGACATTGATCATATTCGAAATTATCCGGATGATCAGCTTGTTTTGATCACAACGGGAAGCCAGGGTGAGACGATGGCGGCACTTTCACGTATGGCGAACGGCACACACCGGAGAGTTTCCATCAAACCGGGAGATACGATCGTATTTAGTTCGAATCCGATCCCGGGCAATGAAAAAGCTGTGTCTAATATTATTAATGAGTTATTCCGAAAAGGTGCCGAAGTTATTTTTCAGGATACCCATGTTTCGGGACATGCATGTGCGGAGGAGATCAAGCTGATTTATGCACTCACACATCCGAAATTTGCCATTCCTGTACATGGTGAATACCGTCATTTAAAGGCACATGCCAAACTTGCGGAGAAGATGGGAATACCGAAAGATCATATTCTTATTCTTTCATCAGGAAATGTGCTGGAATTGAAAGATGAACAGGCAAAGATCGTTGGACAGGTTCCTCATGGAGGTATCATGGTCGATGGCCTTGGTGTCGGCGATGTGGGCAACATTGTTCTCAGAGACCGTCAGATGTTGTCTCAGAACGGTCTGCTTATTGTTGTGCTCACACTGTCACGTTATGATAATCGTTTGCTTGCGGGACCGGATATTGTATCCAGAGGTTTTGTTTATGTGAGAGAGTCTGAGATGCTTATGGAAGATGCACGAAAAGTTGTAGATGCAGCTGTTCAGAAGTGTCTGGATGGTCGTGTGAGTGACTGGAGCAGGATTAAGGGTGTTATCCGCGATACACTCAGTGATTATGTATGGAAACAGACAAAACGAAATCCGATGATTCTTCCGATTATTATGGAAGTGGATGTTTAGTCTTGATAAATTGAACAGAATTCTTTATAATGGTAATGTTAATGTATAACATTACCATTATAACTATGCGAAAGAAGGGCCTGGTGAAGTTGAATAACGTGGAATTTAAGACACGGCAGCTTATTCGGGAAATTAAACGGAGCAATGTGTACAATCAGTATCGTCGTCTTCAGATGAAACTTTCGAAGGATACGGAATTGAATAAGAGATTGAATGAATTTCGAAAGGCATGTTTTATTATACAGAATAAGCCGCAGGAGCCGGATGACATACAGAAGCTTGAAGTTCTCAATAAAGAATACAGTGAGATTTTGGAAAATTCTGATGTAAGAGAGTTTTTTACAGCAGAACGAGGGCTGGCCTTAATGATGAACCAGCTCATGGATCAGATTTATGGCAGTCTGGACATGGATGTTTCGTTTTTGGATGACTAGAGGAGGAAACAGTGATGAAGAAGGTAATATCTACCATTTTAGGTCTGGGAGTGAATATTATTATCTATGTGGTAGCTATATTTATTCTTTTCCGTGCCGGTGCCATGGCATATGATTTTTCATATGAAGTTTTTGGTGAACCGGTTGTATCTGAATATGCCGATGAAGAAGTGCGTATTGAGATCAAGTCGGGAGACGGAGGAAAGACAGTCGCTAAGAAACTTAAAGAGAAACAGCTGATCAACAGTGAACTGGCATTTGTTATAAAAACGCGTTTAAGCAACGCGAATCTGATGCCGGGTGTATATGTAGTCAAAGCAAGTATGTCGGCGGATGATATGATTGAGATTATGTCAGATGCGAAGAATTCTGTTGTACAGCAGAAAACAGCGGAGGAACTGGCGGCGGAAGAAACTTCCCAGTCAGACAGTGAGTCTGCCTATGAAACACAGACGGAAACATATGAAGGAGAGGGCGAGCAGTGATTGTTGATGAAAGAATGTTAGATTATATCCTGTCACTGGATAAAGATGAGAGCCCTTTGATTCGAACAATTGAGCAGGAAGCAGTGAGAGATTATGTTCCAATCATACGCAAAGAGAGCAGAAATCTTTTAAGAGTCCTGTTGAAGATAAAGAAGCCTGGGCGGGTTCTGGAAGTCGGGACAGCCATAGGCTTTTCCGCTATTTTAATGGGAGAATGTCTTCCGGATGACAGTCACATTACCACAATTGAAAAATATGAGAAACGTATTCCTGTTGCGAGAGAGAATTTTAAACGGGCAGGTATGGAAGAAAAGATTACACTTATTGAAGGGGATGCTTCAGAGGTGTTAAAAGAATTGTCCGGTTCTTTTGATTTTATTTTTATGGATGCGGCAAAGGGACAGTATATTCATTTCTTTCCGGAAGTTATGCGTCTTCTTAGATCCGGAGGAATTCTTGTCTCGGATAATGTACTTCAGGATGGCGATGTGGTGGAATCACGATATGCGGTTGTTCGTCGAAACCGGACAATCCACAGTCGAATGAGGGAATATTTATGGACATTAAAACATATGGACGGTCTGGAAACGATTGTATTGCCCATCGGTGATGGGATGACTGTCAGTGTGAAGGAGTAATCATTATGAAAAAACCAGAATTATTAATACCTGCCAGCAGTCTGGAGGTTTTGAAAACTGCCGTTATTTTTGGTGCAGATGCGGTATATATCGGAGGCGAGGTTTTCAGCCTTCGTGCGAAATCAAAGAACTTTTCAATGGATGATATGCGTGAAGGGATTGCTTTTGCTCATGCGCATGGGACAAAAGTCTATGTGACAGCGAATATACTGGCACATAACGGGGATCTGGAAGGCGTGGAAGCCTATTTCCATGAATTAAAAGAGATAGGTCCGGATGCACTTATTATATCAGATCCGGGTGTTTTCCAGATTGCAAAAGAAATTTGTCCGGAGATCGATGTTCACATAAGTACTCAGGCCAATAATACGAATTATCGAACCTACCGTTTCTGGCATGATCTGGGGGCGACCCGTGTTGTTTCTGCCAGAGAATTGTCAATAGATGAGCTTCGGGAACTTCGGGCGAATATTCCGGAGGAACTTGAGATAGAGACCTTTATTCATGGAGCGATGTGTATTTCCTATTCCGGCCGATGCCTTTTGAGCAGCTACTTTACGGGCCGTGATGCAAATCAGGGAGCCTGTACCCATCCATGCCGGTGGAAATATGCCATTATGGAAGAAACACGTCCGGGAGAATATTTGCCGGTCTATGAGAATGAACGGGGAACCTATATTTTTAATTCAAAAGATTTATGTATGATCGATCACATTCCTGAACTTGTTGCGGCGGGAATTGACAGCTTTAAGATCGAAGGACGTATGAAGACTGCATTATATGTGGCGGTTGTCACACGTACCTATCGTCAGGCAATTGACGACTATATGAGAGATCCGAAGCTTTATGAGAGCCGGATGGATTACTATAAAGAAGAAATTGCAAAATGTACGTATCGTCAGTTTACAACCGGATTTTTCTTTGGTAAGCCGGATCATGATACACAGATTTATGACAGCAACACTTATGTGAAAGCTTACACCTATCTCGGTCTGATCGGAGAATCCAGAGGTGATGGTTATTACAGTCTTGAACAGAGAAATAAATTTTCTGTGGGCGATATCATTGAAGTTATGAAACCGGATGGCAGAGATATGGAAGTTAGGGTAAAAGGAATGACGGATGAAGACGGTCAGCCGATGGAGAGCTGCCCGCATCCAAAACAGAAGATTTTTGTTGATCTCGGAGTAGAATTGTCGTCTTTTGATCTGCTTCGAAAAAAAGACTGATGTTATTATGAAAGGCGAACCGATCATGGAGAATTACTTTAAGATTATTCCGATTGCCGAAGATATTTATCATCTGTACGAGCCGGGTGGTGTAGGGAGTACGCTGATTATTGGAAAGGAGCAGGCTTTATTGATTGACACCGGATATGGTTTTGCTGATATCCGAGGCACTGTAGCGTCTCTAACATCGCTTCCGGTGAGGGTCGTTAATACACACGGTCATACAGATCATGCCGGCGGAAACCGTTTTTTTCATAAAGTCTGGATGAATCCGGCAGATAAAGCAACTTATAAAGATTACCAGAAGCATCAGAAACCGCTTATTGCCGCCAGATTTGAGGGCATACGTAAAGCGGCGGGAAAAAGAGATATATGGCCGGAGGATTTTGATCGTATGGCCTGGTATCAGGCGGATACAGAGGAGTTTTATTGGCTGATCAACGGTCAGACATTTGACCTTGATGCACCGGCCGATCTATATGATCAGACCTTTGATTTTGATGCACCAAGGGATGAAAATCATCTGATTGAAGCTATTTTTATACCGGGACATACAGTGGGCAGTGTTATGTTTTTTGACTGGAAAAGCCATATTCTTTTTCCGGGAGATGATCTTGATTATAGTCTCTGGATGCATTTTAATACAAGTGCACCCCTTTATACTTACAAAAACAATTTAAAGATTCTTGAACGATATCCGATTGAGGGGATTTTGCCTGCGCATAAAAAGCAATTATTGTCTCCGTGGATATTAAAGAGGATGCCTATAGCTATTGAGAATCTTTCAATAGAAAAAAGCCGGCGGTTTTTCCATCCGAGAACAGGCGAACCGGGATTTTTGTACAAAGAACCGCTGATGGGTGAGAGCCCGGATGGAATCGATACAATTTATATTACATATCAGATACATAATATGTAAATATCAGGGACAGACACAGCACGCCTCTGCAGCGCATACATTAGATTAAAGGTCGCAGAGGGGTGCTTTTTCCTTGCAGTCATTTCCGAAACCATTAAGCAGCAAAGAAGAAGACTATTACCTTTCAAAATATGAGGAAGGAGATCCGAAGGCTAAAAATATTCTTATTGAACGTAATCTGAGACTTGTCGCTCATATTGTTAAAAAATATATAAGTCCCGGAAGGGATACGGATGACCTGATTGCTATAGGGATCATAGGTCTTGTAAAGGCTGTCAATACATTTCAGTCGGGCAAGGGCAGCCGATTGGGTACATATGCAGCCCGATGTATTGATAATGAGCTTTTAATGATGCTTCGTACAGAGAGAAAACTGAATAAAGAAATTTCTCTCTATGAACCGATCGGAACGGATAAAGAGGGAAATGAAATCAGTTTTATCGATGTGATTGAAGACAGTTCTGATAATATACTGGAATGTATGCTGTTGTCGGAACGCAAGCGAAAGATGTATAAGGCCATTGATCGGGCATTGAATGAGAGGGAAAAAGAAATCATCTGCAGAAGATATGGTCTTAGAGGCAACAGGGAAGTGACACAGAGAGAAATCGGAAAGGACATGGGAATATCCCGGAGTTATGTCAGTCGTATTGAAAAAAAGGCTTTAGAAAAACTGAGACGCCATATTATGGAAAATGAATAGAAGTTTTCTTTATTTTGTGGTAATATGACAAGGTGAATATGCAGAGCATATACATAGATTCGTCGGAAGAAAAAGGAGATTTAGTGTATGGAACGTATTTTACTTATGGTCATTAAGTTGATTTACAAAGTCCCGGAATGGTGGTTTAAAATATGCTGGTACGGGAAAGATGATAATTTTGAAAAATATAGTGAAGAGAAACGGTATGCACTTATGCAGGAATTAACGACACGGGTAAATCGGGCGGGAAAAGTCGATGTAAAATGCTATGGACTTGAGAACCTTCCGAAGGATAACGGCTATATTATGTTTCCAAATCATCAGGGAATGTTTGATACGCTGCTTTTTTTTGAGACCCACGGACGCTTTTTTTCGGTGGTGTTAAAAAAAGAAGTGGCCAATGTGATTCTTGTAAAGCAGATTGTTCGTTTAGTTCATGCAAAAGTGATGGATCGCTCAGATGTACGTCAATCGATGAAAGTTATTAAAGAAGTGGCGGAGGAAGTCAAAAAGGGAAGAAATTATATTATTTTCCCTGAGGGTACCCGCAGCAGACAGGGGAATAAGCTGGTTACTTTTAAAGCGGGAGCTTTCAAGAGTGCTGTATATGCCAAATGTCCGATTGTTCCTGTAGCGATCATCGATTCTTATAAAGCATTTGACAGTCATTCGATTAAGGAGATGTCTGCTCAGATCCATTATTTGGAGCCATTGCCTTATGAAATGTACAAGGATATGAGGACATCCGAAATTGCGGCCCTTGTTAAAGAGAAAATAGAGGAAAGAATCAGGGAATATGCACCAATTGATTGACTTTATTGCGGTAAGATGTTAATATATAACTGAGGTTT
The DNA here is from genome assembly GCA_016298055.1 of Frisingicoccus sp. Classification (GTDB taxonomy): domain Bacteria; phylum Bacillota; class Clostridia; order Lachnospirales; family Lachnospiraceae; genus Frisingicoccus. The sequence goes on along the minus strand of JAEDDO010000059.1, from coordinate 3,044 downwards.
TCAAAATTTACAGTGTTAAAGGGTGGGATTAACTATGAATAAAAAAATACGCACATCTGCGGTCGAGACTTTGTTTGAAGCAATTATCAAATTAGAATCCGTGGATGAGTGTTTTGATTTCTTTGAAGATCTTGCGACAATTAACGAGATTCTGTCACTGTCACAGAGATTTGAGGTTGCAAGAATGCTCCGTCAACATAAGACATACCTTGAAATAGCTGAGAAAACAGGTGCATCAACTGCAACGATCAGCCGTGTAAATCGGTCTCTGAACTATGGAAATGATGGATATGATTTAGCTATTCAGCGAATTCAGGAAAAGCAGGAATAAGTAAAAAAGCACCTGTTTCTCGTTTTGAGAGGCAAGTGCTTTTATTATTGTATAGGAAAGTTCGAAAAGCTTTCTTGTACAATAAAGCTATTTTTTCTTTTTTCCTGATTCACCATCCGATGAGAACGGATAGGAATCAATCAGCTTCTCAATGAGCTGTTTTTTTTGATAAACATCGTAAACAAGTAATGAAATAACAGAAATTAACTGTAAATATTCCTGATCTTCCGGCGGTGCATCTTTAAAAATGTTATCGGCATCTTCTGAAAGTTTTTGAATCTGAGAGGAGATTCTGTCGGACTGAGCAGGTTCCCAGTTCATAATGTGCTCATAGAGCCAGGACATGTCCATGCCCTTTTCATTTTTAAAATAACGTTCATTCAGAGGTGTCAATACTTTCTGAATATCGTTTATTGACAGGATATTTTTAAAGTAATAGATGAGAATCAAAAGAAGCATATGGTCTTTTGAATATTTTTTCTTATTCGGAGGCGGAAGCAGATGATTTTTAGCATAATTATTGATCATCGTTTTCGTCAGAATTTTATCTTCCGGATAGCGTTTGGATTGCTCCAGATGTTCATCCATAAATGTGGTTACCTGATCCATGTAAAGATCGATATTCGGCAGTTCGGATGCTGCAATGGGATGCTGATTTTCGATATGTTGTATAAATTCATTGATAATGCTTTGGATGGAAGTTGTTTTATCCATAATATACACACTCCTAACTATGTCTAATTATAGCGTTTTTGAAAAAAAAGTCAATCAAAACACAGGATATAGTTTTTGATACTATGTAGAAAGGCGGAATAAAATATGACAGAAATGAAAATAAAATGGGGAAACAGGATATTGCTTTTGACAATTGTGATGATGATCGGTATACAGTTTTTAATGATGTTTATGGGAATTTACGATACGATGACGATTGTCATGGGATCTCAGCTTTTCGTATTGCTTGTTCCCTTGATCGGGTCCAAAATATGCGGTGTTAAGCTTAGGGAAACTTTCCGTATACGTTCGATCCGTCCGGTGTCGCTGGTATTTATCTTTTTAATTGCTTTTTGTTCTTTTCCTATTATATCGCTTCTGAATGTTCTTTCTATGTTTTTTGTGGAAAATGAAGTGGCGGGCGTTGCAATGGATATGTATCCCCATGGGTTATTTTTGTCTATGCTCGTTATGGCTGTTATGCCGGCCGTGGGGGAAGAGGTTCTTATGAGAGGTGTCATATATCGAAGTTATCAGAGAAAATCCCCGATTTTTGCCTTGTTCGCATCCGCTGTTATTTTCGGATTGATTCATATGAATTTTAATCAGATGCCTTATGCGATTTTCCTCGGCATCATTATGGTTCTTCTTATTGAGGCGACAGATTCTATCTTATCCAGCATGTTTCTGCATTTTCTTATTAATGGATTTTCAACGATGGCCGGATATTTCACGGCAAACATTGTTGAAACCCAGGTGCAGAGTACGAGCAGTCCATGGATTGTGCAGATTATGCCCTATGTTATACTGTCCGCCATTATGGTTCCGGCACTTATTTTTCTTATGTTGGCTCTTTTTAGAATAAATGGAAGAAAAATAAAGGTTGTATTTAAGAAAAAAGATCAGGTACCGGAGATAAGTGATGGGGATGAAATAAAGAAAAAAGAAAGAGTTGTGGATATATGGCTTATTCTCTCTGTCTTAATATCGGTGGTCATGACGGCTATCAGTACATTTGCGTAGGAAGGTGATGGATTGAAAAGCCGGGTTGTATTGTTAGAATGTTCGGAATATGATAAAGAGAAAATTTATAATGAATTGAAATGGGGTATAGATGCCCTCGGGGGCGTCCAAAATTTTGTAAGAGCTGATGAAAAGATTCTTTTAAAACCGAATCTGCTTCGAAAAGCAGACAGGGACAGTGCTATTGTTACGCATCCGTATGTTGTAGGAGCCGTTGCAAGGATTTTTAAAGATAGCGGCTGTCAGAATATAAAGTATGGCGACTCTGTCGGAATCGGTGACATGGACAAAATTGCCCGACATTGCGGACTTTTTGATGAAATGGAAGCATTGGGAATACCGATGGCTGATTTCAATGAATGTGTGAAGGCAGAATACCCTCAGGGGAAAATGGCGCGCCAATTTCATATGGCAAAAGCAGTTATGGAGGCGGACGCACTCATCAATATATCTAAAATGAAGACACATCAGCTGGAACGGATGACCGGTGCCGTGAAAAATATGTATGGCTGCATACAGGGACTGCATAAGCCTAAGGGACATACAATATATTCCAATGCGGAAAGTTTTGCCCGTATGCTGGCAGATCTCAATCGTTTTCTCCATCCGCGTCTTTATATTATGGATGCCATCACGGCGATGGAAGGCAACGGGCCTGCGTCCGGAACACCGGTGTCTATGGGACTTATGTTGATCTCAACAGATCCGGTAGCTTTGGACAGCCTTTGCTGCAGTCTGATGAACTTGAATCCGAAACTTGTTCCTACAAATGTCCAGGGTGAAAAAATGGGCCTTGGTGTCTGGCAGGAAGATTCCATTGAAGTTTTGACACGGAAAGGCAGGATGTCTGTCCGAGAGGTAGGGGAAAAATACGGAAAAAAGGATTATCAAGTCAACAGGGGAAAGGAAGTAAAAGCTCTGTGGCGTCGTATTCGATGGGTTTCAAGACATTTCCAGAGAAAACCCTATATTGTTG
>JAEDDO010000234.1 GCA_016298055.1 Frisingicoccus sp. | reverse complement strand
GTCTGTCTGCCTCTTGATATCCTCTATGAAGACGAAGATCTGCTTGCCGTAAATAAGCCGGCGGGCATGCCGATTCATCCCTCCATAAATAATTATGATAACACTCTGGCCAACGCACTCGCTTACTACTTTTCCAGGCAAAATAAACCTTTCATTTTCCGATGCACAAACCGTCTGGACAGAGACACATCCGGTGTGACCATTATTTCGAAAAATCTTCTCTGTTCCGGTATTTTAGCATCCATGGTCATGAACCAACATGTACACCGTCAGTATCTGGCCATTGTCCGGGGCAGCCTTTTTCCTGACTCCGGCACCATCAATGCCCCTCTCGGACGCAAACCCGGTTCCATCATTGAGCGCACCATTGACTATGAACATGGGGAGCCGGCTGTCACCCATTATCAAGTAGTGAAAAAAGAAAATGGGCACAGCCTCCTCTCCCTTTATCTGGAAACAGGCCGTACCCATCAAATACGCATTCACATGAAATCCATCGGTTCCCCTTTGATCGGAGATTATCTTTATAATCCGGATATGGAATGGATCCATCGTCAGGCTCTCCATTCTCATAAAATGTCCTTCATCCATCCAATCACAGGAAAATATATGGAATTCACAGCCCCGATGCCAGAAGATATGCAGCGTATTATTTCATATTCGATTTGACATTCATAATAAGCATCTGGAGACGATTTTCAATATTGGCAAAACTGATATCCGGATCATAATCCAATGGCAGAATCTGAATATTCGGATACATTTCTTTCAGACGTTTAATAATACCCCGCCCCACGATATGATTCGGAAGACAACCGAATGGCTGCAGAACGACAAAGGCTTTGCAGCCCTTTTTGGCATGATGTATGATCTCTCCCGGTATTAAGACCCCTTCACCCGCATCAAAAGTATGGTGAAAAATCGAATCACTCTCTTTCACCAGATCCGTCAGCCTGCAGGCCGGTTCATAAAGGGGGTGACTTTTCGCTATCCGATCGGTCAGATTATGGGCAAGATCAAAAAATTCATCTGTCATAGACAGCCACATTTTATTTTTCAGAGATGCCTTGACATGATACTCTTTAATCTGCATGTCTTTATAAAAATAAGATTTACGAATAACATCTGTCATACGGGCTTCAATGATCTCAAAACCATTCCTTTCAAGATACAATTCAATATCATGGTTTGCACCCGGATGAAAATTCAAAAGATATTCGCCCACAATAAGTACCTGGGGACGTTTTTCTGTCCGGTCATATTCTATATTATTCATCATATCGATTGCTTTTTTAAATCCGACCGCAGCCCCGCGTATGCCATGAGATTCAAGCCCACGCATTACTGCATCGATTCCCTTTTCAAAGGCAATGTCCGCACTTCCTCTGATTTTTTCGTAAGGACGTATCTTTCGAAGCAATTCTTCAAGAACATCGATCATCGGAAGTCCGAAGGCAATCCGCATCGAAGAGAAAAGATCCAGTTTAAAACCGGGATGAAGCTGATGATAATCCACATCATCATTTGTAAGGATCGGCACATTTTTAAATCCGGCATCATCCAGAGCCTTTCGAAGAAGGGCTCCATAGTGGGTAAGGCGGCAGTCACCGATATATTTTCCCATACCGATAGCCACATGGTCTGCATCATATTTTCCGCTCTTCAGTGCTGCCAAAGCCTCTCCTATGACCATCTGGGCCGGAAAACATATATCATTATTGACATACTGCTTTCCAAGATGAATCGCCTCTTCCCTTCCGAGTTCAAGAGGTTCTGCGCTGATTCCCTGTTTGCAGAATGCAGCTGACATTAATCGGCAGAATGCATGGGAGGTATTTGGTACAAGAACGACCTTTTTCTTACGATCATCCTTTTTAAATTTTACCGGATAAGGCTCTCTCATGTCAGAAAGCTCCAATGTTCTTCGATTGCGGCGCATATTGACCGTCTCAATAAATGACCGGACACGAATTCGAAGTGGCCCCTTTATATCTGTCTCATCCACTTTCAATACCAGAGGGGCTTTTCCGGAAATATCATTCATCACCCGTATAATCTCATCCGACAGATAGGCGTCATGTCCGCAGCCGAAACTCACAATCTGTACATACTCAAGATAAGGACTTTTTGCGGCTGCGATGCTGCATGAAAGCATACGGGCATGAAAATTGTTGACAATATCCAGACGACTCCTGTGAAGATCCTCATTTTCTGTTCCCGGAACACTGTCTGCAGTCAGCACAGGAATACCCATACCTGTAAACATTTCCGACAGATTGTGATTCACGAGACTGTCATTCTGATAAGGTCTTGATGCCAGAATGACCGCATATGTACCGGATTTTTTTACACTATCAATAATCTTTTGTCCCTGACGTTTAAGTTCACTGTGAAAATCATCCTGAGCAATATCTCCCGCTTCAATAGCTAAAACCGTCAGTGACTCAGGTATATCAAACTTATCTTTCATGTAGCGGCATAACTGGCGTTTTCGATCTTCATCTGTATACCAGTG
>JAEDDO010000058.1 GCA_016298055.1 Frisingicoccus sp. | reverse complement strand
CTTTGTAAAATTTTTGTTAAATTTTGTCGATATATGTGCTATTATGTAAAATGTGGAGGAAATCCGAGGGGACGATTCCGCATAGAATAATAGAATATGAAAAGGAAAATCACAAATGAATGCTATTTTGACTGCAATTAAGCTTCTTGGTGGTCTCGCTATGTTTCTTTACGGAATGGAGATTATGGGCGACGGCCTGAAGCAAGGTTCGGGTAATGCACTGAAGAACATTCTTGGTAAACTTACCCACAATGTTTTTATCGGGCTCCTTACAGGTGCTCTTGTTACTGCGGTTATCCAGAGTTCAACAGCAACGATCGTGCTGACGGTTGGTCTGATCGGAGCAGGTATTTTAAATCTGCGTCAGGCAGTCAGCATTGTACTCGGAGCGAATATTGGTACGACGGTGACAGCACAGATCATTCGTCTGATGGATATTGATTCTTCCAGCGGATCGATTTTAAGTTTCTTTAAGCCGGATACACTGGCGCCGATTGCTTTGATCATCGGTATCATTTTGATTATGTTTATCAAGAAAGAAGCAAGCAAGAATGTGGGAACGATTGCTCTTGGATTTGGTATTTTGTTTACAGGTTTGATGAGTATGACGGCTGCAGTGGAACCTTTGTCAGAGTCGGAGGCCTTTGTCAGCGTATTATCCTATTTCAGGGATATGCCTCTGCTGGGAATTGTGACCGGTCTTGTGTTGACAGTTATTGTTCAGAGTTCTTCGGCGATGGTTGGTATTTTGCAGGCTATGTCTTCAACAGGACTGATGACCTTTAATCTGATCTATCCGATCATTATGGGTATTAACCTGGGAACATGTATTACGACAGCTCTTGTATGTTCCATCGGTTCGTCGAAGGATGCAAAACGTACCGGTGTCGTTCATATTGTATTTAACACGATAGGAACGATTTTGTTTATGATCGGTATGACGGTGATCCAGAAGATGGGCGGCTTCCCGGATTTATGGGGAAGTGTGGTAGACAGCGGCGGAATTGCGAATTTCCAGACATTGTTCAACCTTGTGACAGCGGTTGTGCTTTTGCCGTTTACCGGAGTGCTTGTTAATATTGCATGCAGAGTTGTTAAAGATGATGTTGTTCAGACGGATATTTATCCGGAAATGGCAGCACTTGACAGGAAGTTGATGACGGTTCCTACAGTTGCTCTTAATGAGGTTGCCAACAGCGTGGTTATCGTGGCAAAAGTGGCAAAAGAGAATATTGAACGAAGCCTTCTTCAGCTCGTGGAATATACAGATAAACGGTCTGAGGAGATTCTTGCAAGTGAGGATCGACTGGATCAGTTTACGGACAGTGTGGATAATTATCTTATCGAATTGTCCGGAAATATTGAGACGGAATCCGACAACCGTCAGAGAAATATGCTGATGCAGTGTGTCCATGATATTGAGCGTATCGGCGATTATGCGACAAATTTTGATGAGATGTCCAAGAAATTGCATGATTCGGATATTCATTTTTCTGAGGAGGCCCGGAAGGAGATGGATATTCTTGGAAATGCCGTCGAAGAGATTCTTCGTCTGACTGTGGAAGCTCTTGAAAAGGATGATGATTCTATTGCGCGCCGTATCGAACCTTTGGAAGAGGTTATTGATGATATGGTTCTTCTGTTGAAGGATCGTCATACAGAACGTCTCTGTCAGGGCGGATGTTCCATTGACTCCGGTTTGATTTTCCAGGAGGCTCTGACTTATTTTGAACGTGCGGCCGATCAGTGTTCAAGTATTGCGATGCTGATGCTCGGTAAACATAATGTGGAGATTATGAAAAATCATCATTTATATTTGCAGGAGCTTCATGCGTCCGGTGATCAGTCTTATGTGGCAGAGCAGGAGAATCGAAGAGCTCAGTACCTTGCTCCGCTTCAAAATATGTGAATGTAAATTATAGGTCATATTTTCATGTTGAAATGAAAATATGGCCTTTTTCTATTGACATTTTAAAAAATGATGATATACTTTGAATATCAAAATATTAAAAAATCAAATTAATTGGACTAAAAGGAGATTAAATTATGTTAGAAAGAATTAAAGAAACAATCGCAAACACATTAGCAGTTGACGCTGATATTATTAAACCGGAAACTTCTTTAAAAGAGGATCTCGAAGCGGATTCTTTAGATTTTGTTGAACTGGTTATGTCTCTTGAAGATGAATTTGATGTAAAGATCGGTGAAGATGATACAGCAAAGATCCAGACGGTTCAGGATATTATCGATTATTTAAAAGCACAGGGTGTTGAAGAGTAAGATGAAAACAGCGATTACGGAATTATTGAATATTCAGTATCCGATTTTTCAGGGCGGTATGGCCTGGGTGGCAGAGCATACGCTGGCAGCGGCTGTATCGAATGCAGGAGGCCTTGGGATCATTGCTTCCGGAGGTGCACCTTGTGACTATGTGCGAGAAGAGGTTCGTAAGACAAAAGCTCTGACAGATAAGCCTTTTGGCGTGAATATTATGCTGATGAATCCGGAAGCGGATGCCATTGCGCATATGGTTATTGAAGAAGGCGTAAAGGTTGTAACAACAGGAGCCGGAAACCCGGAAAAGTATTTTCCTGTGTGGAAGGAAGCGGGTATTAAGATTCTTCCGGTTGTCGCTTCGGTAGGTCTTGCCAGACGTATGGAGAAGTACGGAGCAGATGCTTTGATCGCAGAAGGCTGTGAATCCGGAGGACATATCGGTGAGATGACGACGATGACTCTTGTACCTCAGGTTGTGCAGGCTGTGCATGTGCCTGTCGTGGCAGCAGGTGGGATCGGTGATGGTCATGGTGTGGCGGCAGCTTTTATGCTGGGTGCGGAGGGTGTTCAGGTCGGAACAAGATTTCTTCTGGCAGATGAGACACAGATCCATGAGAATTATAAGGAAAAGGTCCTGAAAGCCAAGGATATTGACAGTCAGGTTACAGGACGTTCCACGGGTCATCCGATTCGGGTTTTAAGAAACCCGATGACAAGAAAGTACCTGAAGATGGAAGCTGAAGGAGCGACATTGGAAGAACTGGAAGTGATGACACTGGGATCACTTCGAAGAGCAGTCGTGGAGGGCGACGTCAAAGAGGGATCTTTGATGGCCGGGCAGGTTGCCGGTCTTTTGAATAAAAGACAGACATGTAAAGAGATAATTGAGGAAATGATGACAGAAGCTGTGGATGTTATGGAAGAAGCAGCCGGACGTTTTCGTAAAAGATAAAGCGAACATGTTCGCTTTGTTTTTTAGACAGATATTTTGAAATTCAAAATAAATTTGAGGGTATATATTATGAAAGCAGCATTTATTTTTCCGGGTCAGGGGGCCCAGAAAATTGGCATGGGTAAAGATTTTTATGAGACCTTTGAGGTCAGTAAAGCAGTCTATGATCAGGCATCTTCCTGGCTTGGTATGGATGTGTGTGAGCTTTGTTTTGAAGAAAATGACCGGTTGGATATTACACGATATACACAAGTAGGTCTTTTGACAACAGAGCTTGCCATTTTAAAAGCGGTGGAAGAAAAAGGTATTCGTCCGGTGGTCACAGCGGGTCTCAGCCTGGGAGAATATGCGGCGATTACAGCGGCAGGAAAGATTTCTCTTGAGGATGCATTGCGTGTGATTGACAAGAGAGGTCTGTATATGCAGGAAGCTGTTCCTGTGGGCGGTGCCATGTCAGCGGTGATCGGGCTGGATATGGAAGTCATTCGCAAGGTGTGTGAAGAGACAGAGGGCATTGTTGAAGTGGCGAACGATAATTGTCCGGGTCAGACGGTTATTTCCGGTGAAGCAGAGGCGGTGGCAGCAGCTGGGGAAGCGTTAAAAGCTGCCGGAGCCCGTATGGTTACACCGTTAAAGGTCAGCGGACCTTTTCATTCTTCTATGTTAAAAGGTGCCGGTGAGCGTTTGAAACCGGAACTTGAGAAGGTTCAGTGGATGAATTCTGACATTCCATATGTGTCGAATACGACGGCCGAGCTGGTAGAAGATAAAGACAAGATTCTGCCTTTGCTTGTCCGCCAGGTGTCCGAGTCTGTCCGTTGGCAGGAAGATGTTAAAGTGATGACAGATATGGGTGTGGATACATTTATTGAGATCGGTCCGGGTAAGACACTTGCAGGTTTTATGAAGCGTATTGATCGTAAAATAAAGTGTATCAATATTGAGACCGTGAAGGATATGGAGAAACTGGAGGCATTGATATGTTAAAAGGTAAAGTTGCATTGATCACCGGTGCGGGAAAGGGCATTGGCGCGGCAATCGCAAAGGAAATGGCAGCTCAGGGTGCCACAGTGATTATAAATTACAGTCATTCGGAAGCGGCAGCGGAGAATGTGAAAAAAGAAATTGAGGAAGCAGGCGGCAGAGCAGAGACTTGCAGATGCGATGTTTCTGATTATGAAAGCGTTAAGAAGATGGTGAGTGATGTGATCGCGCGCCATAAACGCATCGATATTCTCGTCAATAATGCGGGAATCGTTAAAGATACGCTTCTGATGCGTATGGCAGAAACAGATTTTGATCAGGTAGTGGATATTAACCTGAAGGGTACATTCAACTGTATTCAGAATGTGACACGTCAGATGATGAAACAGAGATATGGAAGAATTATTAATCTGTCTTCGGTTGTTGGAATTTTTGGAAATGCCGGACAGGTAAACTATGCGGCCTCCAAAGCAGGAATTATTGGTATGACCAAGTCAGCAGCGAGAGAGCTTGGAAGCCGGGGAATTACAGTAAATGCGATCGCACCCGGATTTATTCAGACAGATATGACAGATACTCTGAGTGAAGATATGAAAAAACAGATGCTTGAGGCAATTTCTCTCGGAAGTTTTGGTAAAGTGGAAGATATCGCATATACAGCCGCATTTCTGGCATCTGACCGGGCACGTTATATTACCGGACAGGTGATTCAGGTAGACGGCGGTATACGCATGTAAAATAGATAAGGAGTCGGATATGAAAGAACGTGTAGTTGTAACAGGAATGGGAGCAATCACTCCGATCGGAAACAGTGTGGAAGAATTCTGGTCCGGTGTTAAAGAAGGAAAGACCGGTTTTGATAAAATTACTTATTTTGATACAGAGGGTTATCGTGCATCGCTGGCCGCTCAGGTAAAAGGATTTAATGCAGCAGATTATATGGATAGAAAAACTGCAAAGCGTATGGAGCTTTTTTGTCAGTATGCGGTTGCAGCATCTAAAGAAGCCATTGAAAATGCAGGTCTTGATATGGAAAAAGAAGATCCTTTCCGTGTAGGTGTTTGTGTGAGCTCAAGTATCGGAAGTCTTCAGATCATGGAGAAAGAAGAAAAACGCCTTATTGAAAAAGGTGCGGGCAGAGTGGCACCTCTGTTAGTTCCGATGATGATTTCCAACATGGCCTCCGGTAATGTATCCATTGCCTTTGGATGCCGCGGAAAATCTTTAAATGTGGTGACAGCCTGTGCGACAGGCAGTCATTCTATCGGGGAAGCATACCGCAGTATTCAGGCCGGGGAAGTAGATGTAATGATCGCAGGCGGTGCGGAGGCAGCTATCTGTCCGATCGGTATTGCCGGATTTTCATCTCTGACAGCACTGACTTCTTCGGATGATCCAAAGAGAGCGTCCATTCCTTTTGATAAAGAGCGCAGCGGCTTTGTTATGGGTGAAGGCGCAGGTGTTGTTGTTCTGGAAAGTCTTTCTCATGCGAAAGCACGAGGTGCTAAGATTCTTGCAGAAGTGGCCGGATATGGTGCCACATCGGATGCTTTCCATATTACATCTCCTTGTGAAGACGGAAGCGGTGCTGCAAAATCCATGGAGCTTGCGATGACAGAGGCGGGCGTAACTCCAAAAGAGGTAAGTTACATTAACGCACATGGTACAAGCACACACCATAATGATCTTTTTGAAACAAGGGCTATTAAGCTTGCTTTTGGTGATGAAGCTTACCGTGTACCGGTAAGTTCCACAAAATCCATGGTTGGACATCTTCTTGGAGCGGCAGGTGCTGTTGAATTTATCACATGTGTAAAATCTATTGAAGACAGTTACATTCATCCGACAGTCGGCTATAAGGTAAAGGATGAAGAATGTGATCTGAACTATGTGCCGGGCGAAGGTATTCACGGCGAAGTTCGTGTTGCTTTATCAAATTCACTTGGCTTTGGCGGACATAATGCCACATTGGCTGTGAAGAAATTTGAAGCTTAGGAGGCAGGGATATGGAATTTGAACAGTTGCTCCGCCTTGTGGAAACGGTGGCAGCTTCAGGGCTGAATGAGTTCGACTATGAACAAAATGGATTAAAGCTTCATTTGGGTAAAAAAGCACCGAAGACAGTGAAGGTTTCCGGGGCGGGAGCTGCAAATATTCCTGTTGAGGAAATTCCGGTGACAGCGCAGACTGCACAGATACCGGCTGAAGTGACAGCGCAGACAGGAACAGATGTGGTCTCTCCAATCGTTGGTGTCTTTTATGCAGCACCGAGTCCGGAGTCAGAACCTTTTGTGAAGGTGGGTGACCGTGTTGAGGCCGGTCAGGTCATCGGCATTGTTGAGGCAATGAAACTGATGAATGAAATTGAAAGTGATGTATCCGGTATTGTTGTGGAAATCTGCGTTCAGAATGGTGACGGTGTGGAATATGGCCAGCCTTTGATACGGGTACAGGAATAGAGGAAAAAAATGATTATTGGTGTTAAAGAAATTATGAAGATTATTCCCCACAGACAGCCGATGCTTCTTGTAGACCGGGTAGAGATTGTTGAAGAAGATAAAAAAGCAGTTGGTTTTAAGGGTGTGACCTATAATGAACCCTATTTTGCCGGACATTTTCCGCAGGAACCGGTCATGCCGGGGGTGCTTATTATGGAAGCGATGGCCCAGACAACGGCAGTACTCCTTCTGAATAAGGAAGAAATGCGGGGAAAAGTCGGATATTATGCCGGAATTAATAAGGCAAAGTTCCGCAAGAAAGTTGTTCCCGGAAGTATGCTTCGAATGGAAGTGGAAGTGATCCGACAGAGAGGTCCTCTTGCTGTAGCTTACGGCAAGGCTTATACAGATGAGGGGCTTGCGGCTGAGGGCGAAATGACATTTATGATTGGTTAATGAGGTGAAAGACTTGATAAATAAAGTATTAATTGCCAACCGGGGCGAAATTGCCGTGCGAATCATACGGGCATGCAGGGAAATGGGTATCGAAACGGTGGCGGTGTACTCTGAGGCAGATGCATCGGCACTGCATGTTCAGCTGGCGGATGAGGCGGTCTGCATCGGACCGGCAGCCTCAAAAGACAGCTATCTGAATATGGAAAATATCATCAGTGCAACAGTGATCAGCGGTGCGGATGCGATCCACCCGGGATTTGGATTTTTATCTGAAAATGCCCGGTTTGCGGAAATGTGCCGTCAGTGTCATATTACTTTTATCGGTCCTTCACCGGAACTGATCCATCGTATGGGCAATAAGTCTGAGGCGCGGAAAACGATGATGGAAGCCGGAGTGCCTGTTGTTCCGGGGACAAAGGAACCGGTTTTTGAAGCTGTCGAAGGTAAAAAGATTGCGGATGCCATGGGTTATCCGGTGATGATCAAAGCTTCATCCGGCGGTGGCGGAAAAGGCATGCGTATTGCGGCAAGCTCTGAGGAATTTGAAGAAAATTTTCGTCTGGCCCAGATGGAATCGGTCAGCAGTTTTAATGATGATACCATGTATATTGAAAAATATATTGAAGCGCCGAGACATATTGAGTTTCAGATTTTAGGAGATAGTTATGGTCATGTGATTCATCTTGGAGAGAGGGACTGTTCCATTCAGAGACGGCATCAGAAAGTGCTTGAGGAATCGCCTTCACCGGCCATGACAGAGGAACTTCGAAGGAAGATGGGAGACACAGCCATTCGGGCAGCAAAAGCAGTGGGTTATGAAAGTGCAGGCACGATTGAGTTTCTGCTGGATAAAAACGAAAATTTTTATTTTATGGAAATGAATACCCGCATTCAGGTCGAACATCCGGTGACAGAATCGGTGACCAATGTGGATTTGATTAAAAGTCAGATTCGGATCGCCTCAGGTGAAGCCTTAAATATCCGTCAGGAAGACGTGGTCTTTAAGGGACATGCCATTGAGTGTCGGATCAATGCAGAAAATCCGGAGAAAAATTTTCGCCCGTCTCCGGGTAAAATCGAGCATCTTCATCTTCCGGGAGGAAAAGGAATCCGTGTTGACACGGCAGTTTATGCCGGATATAGGATTCCGCCCTATTATGATTCTATGATCGCCAAAGTGATTGTTCTTGGAAAATCGCGAAATGAGGCGATTAAAAAAATGAAGAGTGCATTGAGTGAATTTATTGTTGACGGCATTGATACGAATGTGGATTTCCAGATGGAGATCATGAATAACGCCGGATTTCAGAGCGGTGATTTTAGTACAGACTTTATTGAGCAAATGGAAGCAGGAAAGGGTGAATTGTAATTATGCCGAGATTAAACAGTATGTTTAAGAAGACAACCTATATTACCCTGTCCAATAGACGTCAGAGCATAAGACAGGATGCATTTGTGTCAGAACAGGAACTGGAACAGCCGAATATTCCGGAGGGACTCTGGGAAAAGTGTCCGAAATGTGGTTCAATCTTATATAAAGAAGATTTAGAAAAAAACTTTTATGTATGTAAGGCCTGCGGGCATCATGAAAGAATTTCCGCCAGAGAGCGGATCAAACAGATTGCAGATCCGGGAACTTTTGTGGAAATAGACGAAGTTATGCCGGATAAGAATCCTCTGAATTTTCCGGACTATGAAAACAAACTGACAAAAATGCGTCAGGCTACAGGCCTATGCGAAGGGGTTATTTACGGTCAGTGTAAAATTTTTGGTGAAGATGCTGTTTTGGCAGTCATGGATGCAAGTTTTATGATGGGAAGTATGGGAACAACGGTCGGTGAAAAAATTACCCGTGCCATTGAAATCGGAACAAAAAGACGATTACCTGTCATTATTTTCACCTGTTCCGGAGGTGCCAGAATGCAGGAGGGAATTTTATCTCTGATGCAGATGGCAAAGACTTCTGCTGCGGTGGAAGCCCACGCAAGGGCCGGTCTTCCTTATTTTACGGTCATCACGGACCCGACGACCGGAGGTGTGACAGCAAGTTTTGCCATGCTTGGCGATGTGATCCTGGCAGAACCGGGAGTGCTGATCGGGTTTGCGGGACAGAGAGTAATCGAACAGACCATCGGGCAGAAACTTCCGGAAGGCTTTCAGAGGGCAGAATTTATGCTGGAACACGGTTTTATTGATCAGATCGTGGAGCGGAAGGATTTAAAGGAGCGGCTTTATAAGTTGATTCTGGCCCATCGTCCGATGAAACAGGAGGAGTAGCAGATGAGCTTTACAGCATGGGAAAAAGTTCGGATCGCCAGAGAGATGGATCGACCGACAAGTCTTTTTTATATAGAAAATATTTTTGACGATTTCATGGAAATGCATGGCGACCGGAATGTGAAAGATGACCCTGCAATTGTGGGAGGCATCGGCTTTTTGGAAGGAAAACCTGTGACGGTCATCGGCCAGCAGAAGGGAAGAGATCTGAAAGAGCAGGTGGAGAGGAATTTTGGCATGCCAAATCCTGAAGGTTATCGAAAGGCACTGCGATTAATGAAACAGGCTGAGAAGTTTGGGCGTCCTGTTGTATGTTTTGTGGATACTTCCGGTGCATTCTGCGGTATTGAGGCCGAAGAACGGGGACAAGGCGAGGCTATTGCAAGAAATCTTATGGAGATGGCCGGACTCAAAGTCCCTGTATTGTCGATTGTCATCGGTGAAGGCGGCAGCGGCGGCGCTCTTGCTATGGCTGTCGGAAATGAAGTCTGGTGTCTGGAAAATTCGGTTTATTCTGTACTTTCTCCGGAAGGCTTTGCAGCGATTTTATGGAAAGATGGAAAACGGGCAGATGAAGCAGCCGATGTCATGAAAATGACATCGGAGCATTTGGAGAAATTCGGGATTGTTGACCGGGTTTTTGCCGAGCCGGAACCGGTGCATGTGGACAACGGTATGCCTCTTGCACAGGAGTTAAAAGCAGCGATGATAGATTTTTTTGAGAAGTATGATGCCATGTCACCGGAAGATATCGCGGAGGAAAGGTATCAGAGATTTCGTCGTTTTTAGGAGAGTATATGAGACCTTTAGTCATTGGAGATTTAACTATTGATATACCTGTCATACAGGGCGGCATGGGTGTTGGTGTCAGCTTATCATCGCTTGCCGGAGCGGTCGCAGCCCAGGGTGGTCTGGGGGTGATTTCAACGGCTCAGATTGGTTATAATCTGCCGGATTTTTCGTCAAATCCTATGGCGGCCAATCTGAGAGCAATCCGGGAGCAGGTGCAATCAGCAAGAGAGAAAGCACACGGTGGTGCCATTGGAGTCAACATTATGGTGGCCACAAGAAATTATAAGGACTATGTTTTTGAGGCAGTGAAGGCCGGAGTGGATATAATCATTTCCGGTGCGGGACTTCCGACAGCCTTGCCTGAGTATGTTAAAGGTTCAAAAACAAAGATTGCACCGATCGTATCCTCAGAAAAGGCAGCGAAACTGATTTGCCGTATGTGGGATAAACGTCACCAGTGTACACCGGATATGGTTGTGATCGAAGGGCCTTTAGCCGGAGGTCATCTTGGATTTTCAAAAGATCAGTTAGTGCCTTTTGTGGAAAACAGTGTCGATAAAATAAGCGATATGATGCATCATTATGATGAAGAAATCAAAAAAATTATTCAAGTGTGCCGTGAATATGGAGAAAAATACAGTAAGCATATTCCGGTCGTTATCGCCGGAGGTATTGACGGCAGAAAAGAGGCAGATCACTGTTTTGCACTGGGAGCCGAAGGCATTCAGGTGGCGACGCCTTTTGTGGCAACTGAAGAATGTGATGCCCACAGAAATTTTAAAGAGGCTTATGTGAGAGCGGAAAAAGAGGATATCGTCATTTTAAACAGTCCGGTTGGAATGCCTGCGAGAGGAATTAAGAATCGGTTTCTTGAGAGAGTGAATTCAGGTATAAAGGGAGAGATTCATTGCAGACAATGTCTGGAACATTGTGAGCCTCTGAAAATCCCTTATTGTATTACGGATGCATTGATACGTGCGGTCCGTGGGGACGTAGAAAATGGTCTTGTTTTCTGCGGAGCCAATGTGGATAAAATAAAAAGAATATCTACAGTCAGAGATGTCATTGAAAAATATATTTAAAGAGAGTCCTCCGGGTGATAAAGTTCATCGGAGGACTTTTTGTTCAGAGATTTTTTTAATTATTATCTGTCGGTTTATTTCGATATAAAATATGTTTGATCGACGAATGAATTCATAGTTTTTTGTTTATCCTATCTGTACGGAGATTATAAGGAGGACATCATATGGAAAAGAATTGTCAGGAAGTCGATTTGAGAAAAGTTGCCGTGATCGGATGTGGTTTTGTTGGTTCCGCATCCGCTTTTGCGTTGATGCAGAGTGGATTGTTTTCGGAGATGGTACTTATTGATGCAGATATGGACCGTGCAGAAGGTGAAGCTATGGATATCAGCCATGGTATGCCATTTAGCCGGCCAATGAAAATTTATGCAGGGGATTATGACGATATTGTTGATGCGGCCATTATTATCATCACAGCGGGTGCCAATCAGAAGCCGGATGAAACACGGCTGGATCTGGTACACAAAAATGTCGGAATATTTAAAATGATTATTCCAAAGATTAAAGAACGAAATTGTAAAGGAATTCTTCTGATCGTATCGAATCCGGTGGATATTTTAACTTACGCAGCCTTAAAAATCGGCGATTTTCCGGAAAGTAAAGTGATTGGTTCAGGAACTGTTCTGGATACATCCCGTTTAAAATATCAGATTGGTGAATATCTTGGTGTAGATAGCCGAAGTGTGCATGCATTTATTATCGGGGAACATGGGGACAGTGAGATTGCGGCATGGAGCAGTGCCAATGTTTCGGGTGTGCCGATGCGTAATTTTTATGAGATGAAGGGAAAGCACAAATATGAAAAGGCGACAGCCAATATTGCGGATACGGTTCGGAACAGTGCTTATGAGATTATCGAAAAGAAAAAAGCAACCTACTATGGTATCGCCATGTCGGTACGACGGATTTGTGAAGCTATTGTTCGGGATGAAAAATCGATTCTTCCTGTATCCAGTCCGATGCATGGAGAATACGGCATTTCAGATGTGGTGTTAAGTATGCCGGCGATTGTGGGAAAGAACGGTTTAGAAGAACATATGCCAATCGAGTTG
>JAEDDO010000004.1 GCA_016298055.1 Frisingicoccus sp. | reverse complement strand
TATTTCAACCCCATACTTATACACGTACAAAAGCACTTCTGAACGATTTTGCCAAAGCACTCGCTCTTGCCGACCACGTTGTCCTGGCCGACATTTATGCTGCCCGCGAAGCAGATACAGGAGAAATCCATTCCAGAGACCTTCAGGCAAAATTGCAGGAACTTAATATTGATGCAGATTATTTTCCTTCATTCACCGAAATCGAGCAGTTTTTACTGAATAACTGCAGTGCAGGTGATCTTTTGATCACCATGGGAGCAGGTGATATTGTCAATGTTGGAGAAGATCTCTTAAAATAAAAGGGACAGGTTCCGGCTATAAGCTGGAACCTGCTCTTTTTATCAACAATTTTATCCACTTTTTTCAATCCAGTATTTATCACGCTTTTTGGCACTTATCCACATTATCCACAGATTTATTAACATTTTATGCCTTTTTCCCCTGTGGATAATTCTATTTACATAACGTTATTCACATTTTCCCATCAAACATCGCAAATATCTAGCTTTTTCAAGTATTTTCGACACATAACACGAACTGACATAATTTATCCACAATAGTTATCCACATTATCCACATTTTCCACAGAGTTTTCCACCAAAATCTGTCCTATTTTCAAGGATTTCAAAACATGGTATACTTGCCTTAATAAAACAAAAGGGTGAGCAGTATATGAACAGGATCCAATTACATGCCGATATGCCTCATACTATGACCATGATTCCGAATGAATTTCTTGACCATTATATGGCAGGGGCAAACGGTGAATTTTTAAAAATATATCTTTATCTTCTTCGATGGGCCGGATGCCCGGGAGCCGATATTTCAACAGCTTCCATTGCAGATTTCTTTAATATGACCGAAAGCGATATTTGCCGCGCACTGCGTTTCTGGGAAAGCGAAGGCCTTCTTCGTATTGCACGGAACACAGACGGTGAAATCAATGCCATCTGCCTGCGTCCGATTACCGCCCCATACGATCATGAGGTTTCAAGTCATGCCGAGGCCACTGTTTCCGTGGATAAACCGGATACTCTTTCTTCCGAAATCTTGGCTCAGGATACGGAAGCGGTTCAGGTACCTGCTTATCCTATAGAAGATCTGCAGGACTTTATCGAACATCAGGACGGTGATCAGCTTTTCTTTATCATTCAGCAGTATACAGGCAAACCTCTTAGTCCTACAGATATGAATACTATTTTCTTTTTCTATCGGGAACTGGGTATGTCACAGGATCTGATTGAACATCTTTTTGAATACTGTATCTCCAATGGCCACCGGAGAATGAGCTACATTCAGGCTGTTGCCATCGGATGGACAGAAGCCGGAATTCACACCGTTGAAGCAGCAAAGACTTACTGTGCTTCTTTCAACCAGCTAAACACTGCTGTTATTAATGCCTTTGGTATTAAAAACAGATATCTGAGCGAGGATGAACTTACATATGTACGCCGTTGGAGCAGAGAATATCATTTCTCACAGGATCTGATCGTGGAAGCATGCCGACGTACCATTCTGACTGCACATTCCGCCAGTTTCAAATATGCCAATTCCATTCTCGAACGCTGGAAGAATAATCAGGTCCAAAACATGTCGGATGTTCGCAGACTCGATGACGCCTTCGAAAAAGCCAAAGCTCTGCGCAGCACGAAAGAAAAGGAACAGGAAGCACGTCCTTCAAAAACACCTGCTTCAAAAAAGCCAGCTTCACGTTTCCATAATTTTAATCAGCGAACTTATGATTATGGCGAGATGGAAGTTGAATTTGTCAAGAAACTTCATGCCCGCACGCAACAATAACCCGTTCTCAAGGAGGATCTTATTCTTATGCTGAACAATTCACTTTATCAGACAGTACGACGTGACTTTGATCGACGACAGGCAGAACAGAAACATTTACAGGATCTTCATATTCAGGAGATATATGAAAAGATTCCGGAATATGAATCTCTTGAACAGGAACTCATATCTCTGTGTGCTCACGAAGCCCGTGAACGTGTTATGAATCCGGGTGTTGATTACAGTGAGCGTGCAAAAAAACTTCACGATCATATTGAAAGCATTCGAAAAAAACAGCAGGATTTATTAGCGAATGCAGGATTTCCCGAAGACTATCCGGATCTCAAATACATGTGCCCGATTTGCAGAGATACCGGATTTGACGGTAATGATCTGTGCAGTTGTTTTCGTCATGCTGCGGCCCAGATTATTTATGACCAGTCACGCATTGCTCCTGTACTGGAACGTGAAAATTTTCAGACATTCAATATACACTATTATCCTGAGCAGATCGACCCTCGTTTTGGCATAAGCCCTGCCGAGAACATGCGAGGTATTCTTTATGAATGTAAAAAATATATCGACAATTTTGATACTGCCTTTACGAATTTATTTTTCACAGGTGACACCGGTGTCGGTAAAAGTTTTCTGACACACTGTATCGCCAATGAACTTCTCAAAGCCTCCAGATCCGTTCTCTATTTAAGTGCTTTTGATCTCATCGAAGCTTTTGAGAAACATACTTTCGGCAGAAATGAAGATGATGATACAACTTTTTATGAGGACACCCTGTTTGATTCCATTATGAACTGTGATGCCCTGATCATTGATGATCTTGGAACGGAAAATGTGAATAACTTTACGGTTTCTCAGCTTTTTCTCTGTCTGAATCATCGCCAGGAACACAGAAAATCTACCATTATATCCACGAATCTTCCGGTAGAAGCCATTCAGGATATATACAGCGAACGCATATCTTCCCGCATTATAAGTTATTATAATATCTTCCTTATTTTCGGAGATGATATACGTATCCGGATTGCCCGTTCATAATGAAAGTTTTTTACATCTTTCTGCATTCTTCTGCGACTTTCGACAAACTCCTTGACAACACCCTTCATTATAGTCCATAATATTTAACTGGTTAACAATCCTTTTACAAAGGAAAAATATATAACACCATTAATGAACCATAGAAGTACGGAGGTAAATCATGAGTCAGCTCAATATCGATTTCAAAGACACTCTTCCTGCAGGCCATTTGGGAATCATCCCTCTTGAAAGCAGCTGTGAACTCGGCAAAAAAGTCAATGAATACATTGTTTCCTGGCGTAAGGACCGTAACAGCAAGTATAGTGAAAATATTCTGTTCGAAGATTACAAAAAGGATACTTACATCATTGATGCCAAATGTTCACGTTTCGGCTCCGGTGAAGCCAAAGGTACAATTAACGAATCCATCCGAGGAAAAGACTTATATTTAATTGTTGACGTAACAAACTACAATATCACATACAAATTATGCGGACACATCAACCGTATGTCCCCAGATGATCATTACCAGGATTTAAAACGTATTATTGCTGCTGCATCCGGCAAGGCACGTCGTGTAAATGTTATTATGCCTTTCCTGTATGAAAGCCGCCAGCACAAACGTACATCTCGTGAATCTCTGGACTGTGCTCTGGCACTCCAGGAATTAAAGAACATGGGTGTGGATAACATCATTACATTTGACGCCCATGACCCACGTGTTCAGAATGCCACACCAATGAGCGGATTTGAAAGCATCCAGCCAAACTATCAGTTTATCAAAGCACTTTTCAATTCCGTTGATGATTTAATCGTAGACAGTGAACACATGATGATCATCAGCCCTGATGAAGGTGCCATGACTCGTGCCGTTTACTACGCAAACGTTCTCGGCATTGATATGGGTATGTTCTACAAACGCCGTGATTATTCCCGTGTTGTTGACGGACGTAATCCAATCGTTGCACATGAGTTTCTTGGTGCTTCCGTTGAAGGAAAAGACGTTGTCATCATTGATGATATGATTTCTTCCGGTGAAAGTATGCTGGATACTGCAAAAGAATTAAAGAAACGTAAAGCAAGACGCGTTTTTGTTGCATCGACTTTTGGTCTTTTCACCAACGGTTTTGAAGCCTTTGATAAAGCTTATGAAGACGGTATTATCAGTAAAGTCCTGACGACAAACTGTATCTATCAGCCACCTGAATTACTGGAAAAACCATACTATGTCAATGTTGACTTAAGTAAATACATCGCTCTTCTGATTGATTCTCTGAATCATGACCATTCCATCAGCGATCTTCTGGATCCGGGTGAAAAAATTCATAAATTACTTCAGAATTATAATAACCGCTAAAAAAATCGGGTACTTCAAAAGTACCCGACTTTTTACGCCCTTCTGTCATTAAGAGAAATTGATGTGTAAGGAACACCCAGCTGTTCAAACGCACTCATCTCTCTTGTCTGACATGTGAATAAAAGTATCTGCTCAAAGTTTTGTTCTGACAGCCATTCTAATGTCTGAAGCAACCGCTTATCATCATAAAATCCAAAACTGTCATCTAAAATCAACGGCATATTTCCTTCCGGAAACAATAATTTTACCATTGCAGCTCGAAGTGCCAGATAAATTTGTTCCCGTGTACCAACGCTGAGCTGATCCGGTTCCGCAAATCCGGAGCCTGTATCAACTTTGATATTTAATTCATTGTCAACCGTCAGCCATGTATATTTACCCCCGGTCATCTGGCAGATCATATCCGACACTTCACGATTCAGAGTATGACCGAAATCCGAATGAATTTCCTCGGACAAGTCATATAGAATATCCATACATTCCTGGATAATACCGGCCTCTTCTTTCGCGGACTTTACCTCCTCCGCTAACTGTTTTATCTCCAACTCAAGATCTTCTCTTTCCGCCATTCTCTGCTCAAAATTCTCCTTCTGAACAATAAGGCGCTCTAAAGATTTCATCAGACGTTCTTCTTCATTTCGAAGTTTCCCGGAAGATTCATTATCCATCACATCATCCGTTTCAAGTGATATATCATCACCATATTTCTCAATATAAGGTTTAAGCGGAATTTGAATTTTTTCATACTGTTCCCGGAGTTCGTCCAATTCCTCTTTCATCTGACTAAGCCTCTCCTGATTGCCTCTTCCAAACATCTGTTGCTCCATCTGATCATGGATATCCTGAAGATTTTCTTTGCTTTCTTTCAACCGGATTCCCAAATGTCTTCGACCGCGCTGAAGAATGAAGGATGTAAGCAGAAGAACACCAATAAATGCCACAATAACACCGAAACGTATGAACATATTACTTTTCAAAAAGAAAACGGCCGCCACTGGAATGATTCCAAACATGGCAATTGAAAATAGGGTTGCAAGATTCCGTCCTGAAATCTGATCATATTGATCCGCTAAATCTTCATAATCTTCATTTGCTTCATCCCATTTTTCTTTCAGATCCTCAAAATTGTCTTCCGGCATTGTGCATTTCATCTGCTCATATGCAGATTTCAGTTCTCTGTATCTGGATGCGATGGCATTATTCTCCTCAATCAGACGAACGGCCGCCATACGCTCTTTCTGCTCTTTTCTGCGGTTCTCCCGAAAATCGGACTGGCAGAACTGTATTTTTTCACGTACCCTCTCAAGTTCTTTTTCCAGTTCCCTAATATCCGCTGATAATCGCTCCTCCTCTGACTCGGAAAATGCCAGATTATTCCGTATGTTCTGCTGCTCTCTCAACTGTTTTTCCGGGCTTTTATCGAGACATGCCTTTTTCGCTTTTTTCAGAAACTCAAATGTGCGATTCAGATCCACTTCCTGACTCTTTGTTTTCTGAATATTTGCCATATAAGCCTGGAGAGATAATCCGAAACGCATATCAATCTGACTTTCCAACTGACTGATACTGAGTGTATTTTTGAAATTTGACCGGTTTAACCCATCAATTAAAGTATCAATCTCATTTCCCGGAAGGTTGATCTCCTTCCCCGTACTTAATTGTTCAACTCTGAAAAATTCATCTTCTTTATAGAAATTTCGTACAAGGCGATATCTCTCACCGTCATGTTCAATTTCCATAGATCCTTCATAACTTCTCCCCTGTTCCCATGGCTGAAATTTTGTGTACACATCTCTTCTTGCTGCTTTGCCTCGAAGACGCTCCACTCCAAACAGCATGGCCTGTATAAATTGATGTACTGTAGATTTTCCTGATTCATTTTCGCCGTAAATGACATTAATTCCAGGATTGAAGCTCAGCTGCTTTTGATAAAATCGACCAAAATGTGTGATATTTAACCTTTTTATCCACATCGTCCGTTCTCACCCCTTCCATGGTACATAGCCTGAAGACCATAGCTTAAAATCCGTTCACGACGTGTCTCATCCATCGGCATGTGATATACTTTTTTTATAAAAAGACCAATAAGATTATTCGCATTCTCATTATAAATCTTCTCAAAATCAAACCATGGAATGGTTTCATCTTTTATTGAAACAACCCTTCCCTGCTGCATAAGACGTTCTTCGTCATAGACAATATCCGGATCTCTGTATCCCTTAAGCACCACATTATACATATGTCTGCTGCCTTCAATCTGGATCTGCTGCTCGAGCCATTCCTCCATTTCAGCACCCGTCATATCCTCATCCGATTCCAGGATCAATTCCCTGTATTCTCTGCAGGATACCGGACAGAATCGGATTCGAGTTCCCTTTTGATCTATTTCACCATAAATACATCCTCTGGCACCCATATCCAGTCTGTCAATTGGCTCCATAGAACCGGCATAAGCCATATTTGAAGCTATTATTTCAGGCTTATGAATATGTCCCAACGCTACATAATCAAACCCTGAATTCATAAGCTCACGCTGATGAATCGGAATATGTTTTTCATCTCCCCCATGAGCAAGAAGTACATGAAAGCCCGGTTCATTTCCCGGATGGATTCCCTGATACAGCGCTTCTTTTATCTCCCGATGCTCATAACTTAATCCATAAACCCATGTATCTATTGATTCGATGTAAAACCGATCAATTTTCTCATTCTTAAAAAAATGCACATTATCCGGCCATACAAAATCTCTGTAGTTTGATGCTTCTCCAATATAGTCATGATTTCCCGCCATCATAACCACCTCCACAGGTGCAATGGCTCCCAGTCGATAACTCAGTTCTTTTAACTCCCGCTTTAGAGGCGGACGATGAAATATATCTCCCGCAAGAAATAAAAGATCTATATTTTCACTTCCTGCTTTTGTCAACATCCGATAAAATGTCATTTCAATCTCTTTACTTCTCTCTACAGACCAGCTTTTTCCTTTATCGGGCATAGCCCCCAAATGGATATCTGCCATGTGAATAAAACGCATAGCTATCTCTCCTATTCATATAATTCATTATTACGATGCTTTTCATCAAACAAAAGATTATAGTTCAGATTCCAGTAATTATACCATTCTTCGGGACGCTTATTCACATCCTGATCCCCATAGGATGTTCCCTGAGCATCACAAAACATATTCGCTGTAATTATCGGATACTTCGTGAGCATCGCCTTCATAAACTGCTGATACTGACTTAAAGGAAGTCCCGCAGCCTCGAAAAGCAATGTTCCCAGATAATTGACACTTAACATTTGATAGACAGAGTCTTCATACCCCAGAGAAGCTTTGATCGATTCTTCATCAATATCATAATTTGCCCATAATATAAAAGGAACTTCGTATCGTTCCATAGACTCGGACCACTCTGCGCTGTCTGTCATGCCATTCATTTTATAAATCGGCTCAACAACCCAATCCGCCGGCTGATGATCGCCAAACATTAAAATAATTGTTGGTTCATCCTCCTTGGAAAAGAAATTCACCAGTTCACCAAAAGCCGCATCGGATACTTTAATAAGTGACAGATAACGTTCAAGCAATTTATCATTTTCTGATCCATAAACTTCCACATCCGGTTTAAAATTCTCGTATTCTTTGCTGTAACTGCTGTGATTCTGCATTGTCACATCAAACACGAACATCGACTCTCCCGCATCCTTTGAGCTATAAATATCGACAATTTTCTGATAGGTTGCCAGATCTGTCACATATTCACGGAGCACCTCGGCATCTTTAAAACTCTGTTTGAAAAAACTCTCCTCAAATCCAAAATACTCATAAACCTTATTTCGATTCCACCCTGTCGCACCATAAGGATGCATCGCATATGTGGAATATCCCTGATTTTTAAACTGCCATGCAATTGAAGGCATCTCACCTCGTATATACTGTTGATAAGGAATTGAGCCGACAGGTAAAAAAGCCATTGAATTTCCTGTCAAAAACTCATATTCCGTATTTGCCGTATTACCGCCTTTAACCGAAACCAGAGTAGTTCCTTTAATTGTATTCTCTTCCAATGCCCGAATATTCGGCATATAATCTACATTTGTCTCAAAATCACCTAAAACGGATAGATCCGAAAAAGCCTCATTCATAATAACAATAACATTCGGTTTGGTTCCCTCAACTTCTTTCGCATCATCATAAACTTCAAGAATCTCTTCAGCTTTTCCCCCATTATAACCGGAAGGCTTCTCTACCGCCAGATACTGCATATTTGATATGAAACTGACAGCAAATCCATTTTTTCTATAAAAGGAATTCGGTGTAAACAGGTATTCATAAAACCCCACTGCCTCGTGAACCGACGGCATCTGTACAACTTTTCCGTAAACGACGATCAAAAGGGCCATACTAAGTGTTATTAAAAGATGATTTCTGCGTTTTTTAAACGACAACTTCCAATCCGTCAAAAGCCCTGCTGCCATTAAAACAATAAAACCAAGAACCAATCCTATCGTTTTGCCGTCAAGGCTGTAATCAAAGTTATCGGAAACACTGGCCGCTGTTCTTACAGAAAAAATATCCCATGGGTATACAGGCACCGAACGGAATTTTATTACATAATAGTTGAGAAGCCCAACAATCAAAACGATCAGACTTCCCAGACTGATACTCACCTTACTCCGCTTCGAAATAATCAGTATAAAACTATATAATAAATAGTAAAATACCATATTCAATAATATAAGCGGCCATTCCATCGTCTCTGATACCGAATGGGTCAGACTTTCCATCAACCAGAAACTGATCGGCGGTACCACCAGCCAGAATAATATACTAATAATCTTTGGAATCTTCAGTTTTTTTAACATATGCCACCTCCATCAAGTCATCTGCTCAACCAAAAAGAGGCCGCTCACCGCAGCCTCTTTCCAAACTTCCTCTCGAAATATCACATCTTTTTAGATATCACAGTTCTTCACTGTTCTTGGGAATGGAATGACATCGCGGATGTTACCCATACCTGTCAGGTACATGACACAACGTTCAAATCCCAATCCGTATCCTGCATGACGTGTTGAACCGTAACGACGAAGATCCAGATAAAATTCATAATCCTCTTCTTTAAGTCCGAGCTCGTTCATACGCTGAACCAGTTTCTCGTAATCATCTTCACGCTGACTTCCGCCAATAATCTCGCCAATGCCCGGAACAAGAAGGTCCATAGCCGCTACCGTCTTATTATCCGGATTCATCTTCATATAGAAAGCTTTAATCTCCTTTGGATAATCGGTAACAAACACAGGACGCTTAAATACCTGTTCTGTCAGATAACGTTCGTGTTCTGTCTGAAGATCTGTTCCCCAATGAACTTTGTATTCAAACTTGTCATTATTCTTCTCCAGAATCTCAACAGCTTCTGTATAAGTTACATGACCAAAATCGGAACTGGCAACATGTTTCAGACGTTCGATGAGACCTTTGTCAACAAACTGGTTGAAAAATGCCATCTCTTCCGGTGCATTCTCAAGAACATAATTAATAATATACTTGAGCATAGCTTCCGCCAATGCCATATTGTCATCCAGATCTGCAAAAGCCATCTCCGGTTCAATCATCCAGAACTCAGCTGCATGACGTGTTGTGTTCGAATTCTCTGCACGGAATGTCGGTCCAAATGTATAAATATTCCGGAATGCCATAGCAAATGTTTCACCGTTAAGCTGTCCGCTGACTGTCAGATTGGTTTCTTTTCCAAAGAAATCCTTAGAATAGTCAATGTTGCCTTCCTCATCTACAGGCATCTGTTTCGGATCCAATGTTGTAACCCTAAACATCTCACCCGCACCTTCACAGTCACTTCCTGTAATCAGTGGTGTGTGAACATACACGAAATCTCTCTCCTGGAAAAACTTGTGAATCGCATACGCAATAAGTGACCGAACACGGAATACTGCCTGAAATGTGTTCGTTCTTGCACGCAAATGTGTCATTGTACGAAGATACTCAAAGCTGTGACGCTTTGGCTGAATCGGATAATCCGGAGTAGAAGCACCTTCTACAAAAACGCTGTCTGCCTGAATCTCAAATGGCTGTTTTGCCTTCGGTGTAGCCACTAATGTTCCCTCTACAATAACGGCAGCACCTACATTCAAATGACAAATATCCTGAAAATTATCAAGTTTTTCATCGAAAACGACCTGAAGCGTCTGGAAATATGTTCCGTCATTAATGACCAGGAATCCAAATGTCTTGGAGTCTCTGAGATTTCTCACCCATCCGCCGATTTTTACTTTCTGATCAAGATATTTAGAAGAATTACGGTATAATTCTTTAACTGTTATTAATTCCATCATTAATACCCCCGTATTAGTTTCAATCTTCTTTATTTTACCCTAAATTTTGTCATTCGTAAAGAAGAATTCCTTTTTAGTTTAGGCCATCCCCACTTTCTTCTTTATCCGTTCTATGGTAAAATAGTAGAATCAGTTATAAAAGAAAGGAAGTTTATACTCATGGATGAACGTATTAAAATATTTGCACACAATCTGATCCACAAATCTATTCAGGTAAAACCTGGTGATAAAGTTTACATTGATTATATAGGATCTGCAACTGAAGATCTGGCTCGCCAGTTAATCAAAGAAACTTATGCTGTCGGTGCCATGCCATTCCCGCATTACACAAGCCCACGGGTTCAGAGAGAAATGCTTCTTAACTGCAGTGAAGAACAGCTTCGCCTTATGGCTCAGGTCGCTTCTCTCGAGATGTCCCAGATGGACTGTTATCTGGCAGTTCGCGGAAGCGACAATATATCCGAAAACTCAGATGTCCCTGCAGAAAAACTGGCTCTTTATGAAAAACTTTATTCGACACCGGTACACCACGAAATTCGTGTACCAAAGCTTCGCTGGTGCGTTATGCGCTATCCGAACAGCTCTATGGCCCAATTAAATAACCAGAGTCTGGAAGCTTTTGAAGACTTCTATTTCGATGTCTGTTGTCTTGACTATGAAAAGATGGGCGAAGCCATGACACCTTTAATCGAACTTATGGACAAAACAGATAAAGTCCATATTGAAGGTCCCGGAACCGATCTGACATTTTCCATCAAAGGTGTTCCTGCCATCAAATGTGCCGGCAATATGAACATTCCGGATGGTGAGGTCTACACAGCCCCTGTAAAAGATTCGATCAACGGTACACTGACCTATAACACACCTGCTGTTTTCCAGGGATTTACATTTGAGAATATTTCCTTTACTTTTGAAAACGGAAAGATTGTGAAAGCGACCGCCAACAACACAGAAAGAATCAATCAGGTTCTTGATACCGATGATGGTGCCCGTTTTATCGGTGAATTTGCCATTGGTGTGAACCCTTATATTTTAACACCGATGAAAGATACCCTTTTCGATGAAAAAATTATGGGCTCCTTCCACTTCACACCGGGCAACTGCTATGATGAGGCCCCGAACGGAAACCACTCCGCTATCCACTGGGATCTGGTCTGCATCCAGACACCGGAATACGGCGGCGGAAGCATCTGGTTCGATGATGTACTCATTCGTAAAGACGGACGTTTCGTTCTTCCGGAACTGGATGGATTGAATCCGGAGAATCTAAAATAAAGCAAAAATCAGAGTGTAAAAAATATTGGTTTATTGATTCAATGATAAACAAGGCTGAAATTCCGTTTGAACCGAATTTCAGCCTTGTTTTATAATTATCCCCCTATAATCATTCTTTTTCTTTTCCGGACACTGCATAAGCAATTCCCATAACAGCTGCAAACAGAACCCCGGCTACCGGCCAGATAATCCAACTCTTATCCCAGTGATTTGTCCAGAAACTCCAGCCAAGATAGATTGCTGTAACCGTACACCAGTAAATTCCCGGAAGATGAGAAAATTTTTTGTTGATCTGCTTCTTTTTACGTGTGTAATCACCTTCCTGAAGAAGCTTTGTATAACTTTCATGGACCATACCAACAGAAATCAATACAAAAACACCGCAGGCAATAAAGGCAAGCAGAAGACCGATACAACACACATAGACAAAATCACTGTCTGACACAGCCATAGCGGCAAAAAGCGGAATAACACTGATAATACATAAACTTACACCGAGAACAATTCCTTTTTGATAGGTCGGTTCGAATTCTTCTTTCTGCCGTAATACAGACGCATGTGTATCATATTCCAGAGTAAATATCTCTTTTTCAAAAAATTCGTACTTTGATTCTTTCATTCCATTGAGTATCAGAAATGCAACACCGACAACTAACATAAAAAGTAAAACGACCATTCCGATCCCACCGGCCATATTTTCCGAAAGGAGCTCTGCTTTATATTCAGATAAACCTCCCAGTACAATAAGACATATCGGTGACAAGATGCATATAAAAACGCCAAGAGCCATCTTTTTGGATATGTATTTAATATCATCGATATATTGTTCTGCTTCACCGGAAGAAACCCTCCGCACACAATCCTCTTCATGCCACACATCAGGTTCTTTTATCTTCTCCGGCGCTTCTTCAATTTCAATCTCCTCTTTCAAAAGATAATCTGTACTCACATCAAAAATCTGACTGAGTTTAATAATCTTATCCAGATCGGGAACAGAAGCCCCGGATTCCCATTTAGATACAGACTGTCTTGAAATTCCCAACTGTTCCGCCAACTGTTCCTGAGACCATCCCTTCTGCTTTCTGAGTAACATGATTTTTCCTTCTAAACGCATACACATCGGTTCCTTTCTAATTGATCTTTATACCAATGTTATATCAAAAGCCTCTGTAAATCTCAACCAATTGGCCTTTGAAATGTGTCAACCGGCAGTTGCATCCCTTTATTTATAGTAACTGTAAATAATATTTCCCGATGAAGCAATGCCATTGACCGCTGAATCCCTTTCATATTTTACGACGGTTCCGTCCTTTGAATCAGCAATTTCAATATGGTTATCACTGTATCCTTCAGCCACACACCATGTTCCTTCACTATTTTTTACAATTAAAGGCGAGCCTTCAGAAATCATCGACAGGGCATCATCCAACCCGATGCCCGTCAGATCGACCACATGATAATCCGGAAAATTTGCCTGCAGATTTTGAAGCATTCCTCCACCATCCAACGAAGGTTCTCCCTCTTTCTTCTCAAAGGTCAGAAGCCACTGAAGCACTTCTCTCTGCTGTGCGGTCTCATCCGTTTCAACAGCTCCTATTCCCGGTCCGTTCAGACTTTTTTCAGACACACGTGAAGCCGGCCGCACAATAATCCTTCCCTGACTGTCCACAATTTTTCCGTCATTATCAAAAGCTTTCTTGTACGCCTGGGCAAAATCCGGACATGGTTCCAATTTCCCATTGATATTAACATAAAAACCATCGTAAATGTTTCCTTCTGCTTTGAATGCCATCTGCGTATCTGAATAAGTTTCCACACCTCTGGCAAATAAAACAACCGGCATATCATTCCCATAAGTATCTGTAGAAATCCATGTTTCCCGCATACGCAGCTCCTGATAAACGTCAAAAATCTCTGCTTCCTGAATTTCACTTTCGTTATAAAGGATATAATCCTCCGGACGATCCTGATGATCTTTCGTCCTGCTGTAAATTGTCAATAAATCATCTGTTATATAAGCTTCTGTTATATAACCTCCATCCGGTACCCTATATTCCCTGAGCAGATTCTGATCATCATCCACGATTTGAACAGATTCCATAACATCCTGTCCTTCTTTTAAAATTCCATAAACCAGATTATCTCCGAGAAATCCGATCATATGAAGCTGTCTGCTCCCATTGAGAATCTCTTTTGTTTCTCCGGTGTTCAGATTTTTCCATTCCAGACACTGAATCTTTCCACCGGTATCTCGTATGGACCGGACAATACTTTGACCATCGTCAGAAATCGCACAATCCTGTGAATCTGCACCTTCTAAAACGAGTTCAAACTTTTTCATCATCAGATCAAAACAGTAAATATTTCCTTCAAGGTAGAGATACATCCTGTTTTCCTCATCCACAAAAGCCATTTTCTCTATGCTCTGCTCTAAAAGAGCAAAATTTTTATCATATGGAATAAACAGAATCTCTGAATACGTTCCATCTGCCCTGTTATACTTATTGACTTCGATCCCAAATCTGCCCTCGCCGTCTCCATTATACATATAACCGTAAACGGCAAAATAGAGATCTCCGTTTTCTTCTGTCCTTAAAACTTTAATACCATGATTCAGATAACTTTGATCACGATGACTGACCTGACTCTTTCTCTCAAAGCCAAAGGCTTTCGTCAATATATTGTCCCGCGTGTTATAAACCCACAGTCCCCCATCAGCCACAAAACTAATGTACGTATTATATTCTTCTTCCTGCTTTGGCTGTCCGGTCTCTGAAGTATTTTCTTCTTCCTCAGGCTCTTCTTTTCCATACACCTGAACATCGGTCTTATCTTTGTCCACAATACCAAGACGAAGATTACTGTTATTAAAATAAAAGGATTGATCATCCAGTTTCTCATCCATCTTACGGGAATAACCAATCAGGCTGACAGTACTTCCAGTGCTGGCCACATCATAAAATTCCGTCACAGAATAGTTATAATCATTTCCTAAATCATCTCTGGCCTGGATTTCATAAAATAATTGAATTTCTGCCGTCTCACTATTCAAATTCAATATGGTTATATCCACATCACTGACGACTTCCGGATCAAGATCGCCCCAGGTTACCGTATCACTGTCCGTATAAATTGAAACTGTCCTGAAATCATTGCTGCTGGCATCTGATGAGTAGGCAAGATGCTCCGCAATACTGGCCGTAGCAGACTTCTGAAAAGTAGCGTTATGAAAATCCATAATAAACTGAATTTTATCATACATCTGAAAATTTGTGCCATAGACAACCCGGGTATAATAGTAATACGTCTCACCCGAGTCATCCAAAACTGTCAGATTCAGACAATATTCTTTTCCCTGCTGCAGCTCACTTGAAAAATTGATCTGTGTCTGCCGCTCACCTTCCACACGCTCTATGTCCGGACACTCACCCGATTCAATCTCCTTTGCATTCGACTCATCCATCAATGCATAGTAAATCTGCCTTGCACCGGATGCGGGTTCCTCCAATTGGATGGTCACATTCTTTGAATCCGACACAGGCGTCAGGCTCGTTCTGAGATATGCTGCATCCATCTCCTCCGCATACCCGATCATTTCGTTAAAGCGTATTCCACTGCTTTTTACATATAATTTAATGAGCGACGTATCTCCCTGATACTTTGATGGATGTATACGGTCGTAATTTAAAATATGATTCGCCAACATAAACGTCACAATGAAAGATATCAGATAAAAACCAGCAATCAACATGAGCTTTTTTCTATTCTTCATAGGATCCTTCTTCCTCTTTCTCTATCTCCGGAAACAAAAGACGATACAATGTCAGATCTCCGTTAACTGCCTGCATACAGGACTTAAATGCATCCATGCGTTTTCCTCTATTCTCCGTACGCCCCGTTTTTACTCCACGTATCAAAATATTTTTTGGTGTATGTTCCATATCAATAAATTCCAGAAGCTGTGTCCGATATCCCATAATTTCCAAAAGCTGTCCGCGAAGCCCGTCCGTCATCAAAGCAGCCATGCGCTCTTTTAAAATACCATATTGCAGTACCGGTTCCAGCATGTTATTTTTAATCTGACGATTGAGTTCATGCTGACAGCATGGTACAGAAAGAATCACCTTGGCATTCCACTTTACAGCTTTATACAGTGCGTAATCCGTCGCTGTATCACAGGCATGCAGCGTCACCACCATGTCCACTGCATCTGTCCCTTCAAAATCTGCGATATCCCCATGAATAAATTCCAACTGATCATATCCGTATTTGTCTCTCAATTCATTACAATGACGGATAACATCTGACTTTAAATCGAGACCGATCATATGCACCGAATATCCCATTAATATATTGAGATAATAATACATGGCAAAGGTCAGATAAGATTTTCCACAACCAAAATCAATCATTGTCAATGGACGATCTTTTGGTAACTCAGAAAGAATGTCCTGTATAAATTCCAGAAAGCGATTAATCTGACGATACTTATCATATTTACTGTGGACGATCTTTCCCTCTGGTGTCATAACCCCGAGATCTACAAGAAATGGTACAGGTGTCCCCTCCGGCAATATATACGTTTTTTTACGGTTATGAGAAAGATTACGTTTATCCGCTGCTGCACAACCAGCCGTGTTTCGTTCTTTAACTGTCACATTTCCCTTTTTCCCGGATAAAATCGTGTATTCTTTATCACCCGTTTTAATCTGAGTCTGCTTAAATTCATTTTGGATCAGTTCCTTCATCCACACTGCTGCCTGATCCTCTTCAATATTTTTATGAAAGACCTGAGTCTGAGTATACTGAGCCGCCTGAAATACGAGTTTATCTTTTATAATTACCGGGCGCACCTTGATTTTCTTTATATCTCCCGGACATTTCCGGTTACTGAGTGTCATCTCTAACAGCTCCCAGTTTAAAACATGATTTAAAATTCCTTCAAGTTTATCCATCATGAGTTCCTTTCTAATATTTAATGATAATAAAAATTTTACCACGTTTCTTTTTCCTTCACAAGGGGGGCGGCCACACCGCCCCTTCCCTTATCTCGGATACAATCGCTGTTTAAAATCCTTTCTTCGATTTCTTCGGAAACATATTTCATCATGAAGAAGACTCATAATCAAAGCCTTATTCCAGTCCTCCGGTTCCGGCCGTCCTGCCCGCATATAAGCTTTTTCCGCCATCTGTTCCATAGCTGCCAAATCCGGATATTCATCATACATACAGCTTCCGTCATATTCTTCCTCATCACACACATCTTCCACCCACTGTATAAGCTCCCTGTTCTTCTTCGGGGACATCTTTTTCATATATTCCCGATCTTTCTGAAAGAAATCTTCCTGTGCCCACGGGGCATCACCAAAAACATCATAGAGATTCATTTGATGCAGATTGCAATATTCCATAATAGCCTCCTTTGACTGTTCATCCCTATGATATGCTTATTTTTCTTTGATGGTTCCCTCACTCTGAATGCTTTTTTACATACATTATATTAAAACCTTTCAGGTGATTCTATGTCCAGCGATTATTTAGCCATTCTCGTCAATAAGTCCACACCTCTGCCCTCAGACTATGTTCCGTCCGATCTTGTGCCGGTCAATATTCCCTTTGCTTATATCGGTGATGACCAACGAAATTATCTGCGTGAACCTGCTGCCCGTGCTCTTGAGGAAATGTTTCAGGCTGCCCGTCTTAATGGGCTTGATCCCATTGGTGTGTCCGGTTTTCGCTCCTATGAACGTCAAAAAAATATATATGAACAAAATGTGGCAGTCAAAGGCGAAGCGTATACGTCCCTCTACTCTGCAAAACCCGGACAAAGCGAACATCAGACCGGACTCGCTATTGATATCTCCAGCCCAGCTGTCTTTTCTGCCCTTTCCACAGATTTTGCAGAAACCGCTGAAGGCAAATGGCTTAGGGACAATGCTTATAAGTACGGTTTTATTCTACGTTATCCCTCAGGAAAAGAAAATATCACCGGATATGCCTATGAACCATGGCATTTTCGTTATGTTGGAAAAGAGCTGGCACAATATATAGAAAAAGAAGGAATTACTTTAGAAGAATACAATCAACGCCTTGCATTATAGCCCCATAATATTGTATCATATAAGTTAGAGTTTACTTTGGAGGTATCACTTTATGAAACAAAAGAACTATAGACCAGATCGTCAGAGCGGTATTCTGGTGCACCCTACTTCTCTTCCGGGTCCCTATGGAATAGGTGATCTTGGAAAGACAGCCTACGAATTTATTGATTTTTTAAAAACCTCTGGTCAGACACTCTGGCAGTGCCTTCCTCTTGGCCCGACCGGTTTTTCAAATTCACCTTACCAATCTTATTCCGCCTTTGCAGGTCAGCCGCTGCTCATCAGCCCTGAACTTCTGATTGAACTGAATCTGCTTGACCCACATGATCTGGACGGCATGCCATACTGGAGCCCTTACACTATCGATTTTCCGAAAATTGTTGATTTTAAAACACGGCTTTTTAAAATTGCCTACGAAAAGTTCCAGAAAAGTTCAGATGTTTCCTTACAAGATATGTATCATGAATTCTGTGAAAAATCGGAATTCTGGCTGACGGACTATGTACTTTTTAT
Source organism: Frisingicoccus sp. (assembly GCA_016298055.1). Taxonomy (GTDB): domain Bacteria; phylum Bacillota; class Clostridia; order Lachnospirales; family Lachnospiraceae; genus Frisingicoccus. The sequence continues at coordinate 23,138 of JAEDDO010000004.1, read as the reverse complement.
GTCTCTTAAAGATTATCATAATGGACAGAACTGGACAGAATGGGAGCCGGAATATAAATATCTTTCCGATGAAAATCGTAAAAATGTACTTGAAAAACTTTCCTCAAGTGTTGATTACTACCGCTTTATCCAGTTTCTCTTCTTCAAACAATGGTATGAATTAAAAAACTATGCCAATGCAAATGGTATTGAAATTATTGGAGACATTCCTATTTTTGTCTCCGCAGACAGTGCAGATGTATGGGCAAATAAAAACCTCTTCCAGCTGGATGAAGACGGATACCCTACAGTTGTTGCCGGTGTTCCACCGGATTATTTCAGTGCCACCGGACAGCTTTGGGGCAATCCTCTCTATGCCTGGGATGAACACAAAAAAGAGGATTATACCTGGTGGATTCAAAGAATCCGTCATCAGCTCACTATGACAGATATTTTTCGTATTGACCATTTCCGCGGTTTTGAAGCCTATTGGGCAACACCTAATGGTGAACCAACGGCTTTGAACGGTCACTGGGTCAAAGGTCCGGGATACGACTTTTTCGACCATATCATGGAAGCATTTGATAATAATCTGCCGATTATTGCCGAAGACCTCGGAATCATCACACCGGAAGTTGAAGAACTGAGAGATGCCTATGATCTTCCGGGTATGCGGGTACTTCAGTTTGCTTTTGATGATCTGAATGACAACACACACATGCCGTACAATTACGTAAAAAATTGTGTCTGCTATACCGGCACCCATGATAATAATACAACCCGCGGCTGGTACCGGAGTGCCTCCCCTGAATCTCAGGATAAAGCCCGCCGATACCTGAGCTGCAACGGAGAAAATATTCACTGGGATTTTATTCGTCTCGCATTGAGCTCTACCGCCCGCTACGTTATTTTCCCGCTTCAGGATGTGTTCGGTATGGACAGTGATGCCCGGATGAATGTTCCCGGTGTCAGCGTCGGAAACTGGTCATGGCGTTTCGAAAAGCATTTCCTGAACGAAGGAACCGCCGATTACTTGAAACAGCTGTCTAAACTTTACGGCCGAAATCAAAAACCGACAGTATCTGAAACGGTATCCGAGGAGGTCGAGCTTTCATGATCCGCTTTACCGCAATTATTTTATTTTTACTTTTATTTTCGATTGTCAGCCTGCCGATGTATCTCGTCGTTTATATCATAGGCCGGATCAATCCGAAAAAGAAAGTCACTTTTGCTCAGGATTTTGTCGTAAAAGGCTTTCGCATCGTTTTAAAACTCAGCGGTACTGTTTTAAATGTGGAAGGACAGGAGCTCGTCCCTGAGGGGACTCCCGTTCTCTATGTTGCTAATCACCGGAGCTATTATGATATCGTGACCTGCTATACACTTGTTAAAAATAATACGGGGTTCATTGCAAAAAAAGAAATGGAGAAGATTCCTTGTATAAGCCGATGGATGGGTTACATTAATTGTCAGTTCCTGGATCGTGAAAACGTCCGTGAAGGTCTGAAGACGATTCTGTCCTGCATCGATCTTGTTAAATCCGGAACTTCCATTTTCCTCTTCCCTGAAGGTACACGAAATCTTGGCGGAGAGATGCTTCCTTTTAAAGAAGGCGGTTTTAAAATTGCTACAAAAACCGGATGCCCGATCGTCCCTGTGGCCATCAAAAATACAGAGAATATTTTCGAGACCCATATTCCGAAAGTAAAAAAGCAGACGGTTTCCGTTCGTTTTGGAGAGCCGATCTACACTTCCCAGCTTTCACCTGCCGAAAAGAAATTCATCGGTAAAACTGTTCAGGAACAAATTCAGACTATGTTAGATGAAAAATAATAAAAAATCTTTCATTTTTACTATTCATTTTTAAACAAAAGCATGATACAATTGATTGGAATTGAATTTTTAAGGAGGAAGCAGACGATGACACCCGTTGTACTTATGTCTACATCTACTATAATTCTTCTTGTCGTCATCGCAGTCTTAGTCGCTGGTCTTGCATTTCTTACATTCTGGGGAAATAAACAACAGAAAAAAGCCGAGGCTTCTCAGCAACAGATTGAAGCCGCTGCACAGCCGATGACTATGCTGGTTATTGACAAAAAGAAAATGAAGCTGACCGAATCCGGTCTTCCAAAAATTGTCATAGATTCCACTCCAAAGCTTTACCGCCGTTCTAAGGTACCTGTTGTAAAAGCAAAGATTGGTCCAAGAATTATGACATTGATCGCTGATGAAAAAGTTTTTGATATTATTCCTGTAAAACAGGAAGTCAAGGCTATGGTCAGCGGTATATACATTTTAAGTGTAAAAAGTTTACGCGGTCCTGCTTTAACAGCACCGCCAAAAGTCGGATTTTTCAAGAGAATGAAAAACAAAATTACCGGCAAATAAAAAAATGGTATCAAAAACTACCCGTTTTTGATACCATTTTTTTATTTTTCAAAGAAGTATTCCTTCTCATTGAAGATTGTCGGGTCATCTTTGACCTCAGCAGCCAATCGGAGTAATTCTTCCTTTGTATTCAGACTCTGATCGTCAATCACCATCTCCACAAGACGTTCCAATATAGCTCCCAACACCGGTCCCTGAGGAATTCCTGCCTGAATAAGATCCTTTCCGTTGACTGCCAGAGTCTTTACCTCAAAGCAATCTCCGCGTTCAATGATCTGACGGTAAACCATCTCCTTTTCATCAAGGAGCTTTTGCTTTTTCTCAACAACCTCCGGATTTTTTGCACTGACATCCGCTCTCTGAACGTTGATAAATTGTTCAAAAATGTCTTTTCCTACCCGGTTCAATGCACGACGCACACTGACTTCATTCGGAAAATATTTCAGTCCGTGCCATTTTACAAGCCGGTATACTCTTTCTAACGTATAATTATCAAACTTCAACCTTTTTAAAATATCTCTGCACATCTGCGCACTGACTTCCGGATGTTTGTAAAAAATGTCCCTGTCCTTATCCGTCTTTTTGACAACCGGTTTTCCAAAATCATGAAACAACATCGTCAAACGCAAAATTGGATCAGACTCTATATTTTTCAAGGCAATCAATGTGTGCATTTCCACATCATAGATATGATTCGGGGTATGCTGTTCTACTCCGACGATTGCATCATACTCCGGAAGAATGACTTTTGTAATTCCAAGACGGCATGCTTCCTTTATCCTCTCAGGATAATCCGATACAAGAAGTTTCACAAGCTCAACCCGAATTCTTTCTGCACTCACATGTCGGAGTGCTTCCGCCCTGCTTGTCATGGCTTTTTGAGTTTCCTCATCAATGTAGAATCCCAACTGGGCAGAAAAGCGAATGGCCCGAAGTATTCGGAGTGCATCTTCATCAAAACGCTCTACCGGGTCACCAACACATCGAACAATCTTCCGTTCGAGATCACCTCTTCCATCAAAAATATCCACAAGGCCTGTATCCGGATTGTAAGCCATCGCATTGATCGTAAAATCACGCCGCTTCAAATCTTCTTCCAGGCTGGCTGTAAAAGTTACTTCTTTTGGGTGACGATGATCCTCATATTCACCGTCAACCCGATAGGTAGTCACTTCAAATGCCTCCTGATCCATCAGAACCGTCACCGTACCGTGTTCGATCCCCGTATCCACTGTCCGGCTGAAAATGCGTTTTACTTCCTCCGGTCTGGCAGAGGTTGTAATATCCCAATCGCCTGGCTTTCTCCCAAGAAAGCTGTCTCTGACGCATCCTCCGACAACATAAGCTTCAAAGCCATTGGACATCAAAATCCGAATAATCTCTGCTGCTTTCTCTGGAATCCACATTTCCATTTTTCCACCTCATCCCCTCAAATTAATATAGTTTTATTTTAACATTTCAACGCTTTCTATGGAATACTTTATCCAATATATTTGTCAAAAATTTATCTATTGAACATTTATTCTTTATAGCTTATAATAGTAGCAATCAGTACATATTATGGGGGTTGATACATCGTGGATAAAGAAACTGAAATTAAAAAGTACAATAATCTTTTGCGTAACCTGCTAATTTTAACGGTTGTCTTTGCCATCATTACAATTGCTTCTTTTGTCCTTATTTTTTTAGGAAAAGGCGATCCGATTGTCAGTATCTTATGTCTTGCAACAACGCTAATGTTTTTCTTCGCACATCGGGAAAAATCTTCTGCTCCCCGTCCGGGAAGCCCGGAATATGAAGCCATTGAACGTGCACGCGAAGCCAAAGTAAAAGCAAGCCGTGAACAGGCATATAAAAAACAGCATCCTTTTGAGGTTGCCCGTGATCTTGTAGAGAGCAATAAATCTTCCTCATCCAAGTCATCAAAGAACCCACCAAAAAAGGATACTGTCCATTAGGATATTTAGTTTTCCAAAACTTTTTTCTTGATTTCATCGAATGAAATCGGACGATAATCTATACGTTCCACGCAGACACATATGGACTGTCTGCAACAATCTTTATATGTAGGATTACCGTGAACATGACCATATATATTTGCATAAGGCATGTTTTCATTAATATATAAGGGTTCATGAGATAAAATCCAGAAACCGTCAATAATGATCGGCCACGCACTGGCCTCGTCAAAACCACACTGCCGGTACCACTCCGGAGAATGTGTATCGTGATTGCCGAGGACCAGTGTTTTTTTACCATTTAAGCTTCCACACAAACGTGACACTTCTTCCATGGAATCACTTAGACTAAAATCTCCCAGAACATAAACCTCGTCCTCCGCTGTTACCGCCTCATTCCAGTTTCTGATCAACTGATTCTCCTGATCCTTAATATCTGTAAAAGGTCTGTTTTCAAATCGAAGCATTGCCTCATGTCCAAAATGCATATCTGCTATAAAAAATACTTTTCCTGCCATACCAGTGCCTCCCTGCATCTGTTATTTCAGATGAATCTCATCCAGTTCAATCATACCTTTTGCAGTTTCGATCTCTAATAACCTACAAAGTAAGGGTGCAATATTTCTCTGATCAATGCTGTGATCCTCAAAATGACCATTTTCTACCAATGGACTGATAATATACAAGGGAACAACCCGCTGTTTATCTGCTATACCGCAATGAATCCCACGGTCATCCATTCCATGGTCAGCGGTGACAACAACCTGATATCCGTCCTCAATCCACGACGGCAGCAAATCTGCAATCAAACATCCGTTATCCGCTACCTTCCATGCATATTCCTTACTATCAGCTCCATAAGTATGCCCTGCCAGATCAATACTCATCGGATGATACATCATAAAATCCGGTTTGTAGGATTTTCGGATAAATTCACCATCCTGAAAAAGATGGGAATCCGGATACGTATCTTCCCAATAGAAAATACCATAGTCGATCAAATTTCCTTCGCGATTAAACTGAATCCGGTCATTGTGCTTATCAAAGGGTGCTTTATTATACAATTCACTCATCCAGAAATAAACTGCACCACCGACAGTAAGTCCGGACTTTTTACATAAATGAAGAACACTCTCTTGATTGGATCGTCTAACAACCTCATTGCAGGTAATTCCATGAACATGACTTGGCATACCTGTCAGCAGCGTCTCGTACATCGGTCTGGACATAGACGGCAGTTCACCACGAACCCGGTATTTTGCCGCCATTCCGTAATCCACCAAATGTTCTAAATAGCCTAAATACTCTGTTCCCACTTCATATCCACATGCATCTAATAATACAAATATCGTCTTACTCATTTTTTTCTCCACATGCTTTTCTGTTATTCCATAATGTTTAATCTTTTCAAGATACCTTTAACAACAGCCATTCCTACATTTCTCAATGCTTCATTCGTATTCGCTCCTAAATGCGGCGTTGCAACGAAATTATCCAGCATAAGCAATGGATTCGAAGGTTTCAAGGGCTCCTCTTCAAATACATCGCATGCCGCTCCGCCAATCCTTCGCTCTTTCAAAACACAATATAAAGCTTCCTCGTCAATAATAGCTCCTCTGGACGTATTGATAAGAAAGGCATCTTTCTTCATCTTTTCAAATTGTGCCTTACCAATAAGTTTCCTTGTGGATTTGTCCAGATTTAATCCGATCATGACAATATCTGCTTCTTCAAATATCCTGTCCATCACCGAATAAAGATGAAATCCCAGTGCTTCTGCCTCCACCTTATCAAAATGCCTTGACCATGCGATAACTTTCATACCAAAACCCAGCCTGCATATTTGGGCTGTTTTCATATTGATATCACCAAGACCGATCAGCCCCAAGGTTTTTCCATGAAATTCCGTTCCCTGAAGCATCGAATGGTAACCTTCGGGAAGATCTGCTTTCAACATTCTGTCTGACAAAATAATCTTTCTCCCCAAAGACAACATAAGTGCCACATTCATCTCCGCCACAGATCTCGCATTCACATGGGGAACAGAAAAAACATCAATCCCTTTTGCAAAAGCCTCCTCCAGATCCACATCATCTGTCCCGGTACCATGAATTCCTATAACTTTTAACTTATTTGTCTGCGCAAACAATTCAGCCGTCATCTTTATATTACGATTAATCATGGCATCTGCTTCCGGAAATTCTTCCCAGAAATGAATAATATCAACATGATTTTTAAGAAGTTCATAGGCATCAGGATGAATATATTCACACAAAAATACTTTCTTCATCACGCTACTCCTCAGATTCACCGGATATCGTTACTGTCACCGTATAAACACTTTCTTCTTCCACTACGGATTTCACTGTACCCTCCAAATGCTGCAGCTTTTTTGGTGTATTGTTGGACATGGCAATCGCATCATTAATTGTATAATAGTACATCGTTCCGGATAATGTTTTAAGTATCGACTCTGTCATCGTCACATGCTGCCCTTCTTCAACTAGTCCCGGACGTTCCATTCGAAAATCCATATCTCTGTCTGCCATCAAATCACCTCTTGGTTTTTTATCATAGCACATTTTTCAGATAAATTAAACCTCGATTATCTTTTTTACATAAAAAAGCAGAATCCCATAAGGGATTCCGCTTTTAGGATATTCTAGTATTATGAATGACTTTTTGAACTCCACTAAGAGTTGGCAGGCTCTCAGACAAACAGGCAAAGCTTTTAGGGTTGCGACTATTTTATTATATACAGCAAAGCAGTTCTATATTGTGTACACTACTTTACCTGTCCGTCCTGGGAGTTCTTATGTATTTAACCTAATGGGAAGGGATCGAATCCCATCAGGGTTAAATCTTTTTAATCAACGATTGATTAAGCCACTGGGTTGTAACCAGCAATGATTAATCCACCAAGAATTAAAATTGTAAGTGTTGCGTAGATGAGACAAGGAATAACGTTAGATCTCATCAGACGACCTTCGGATCCGATTGTACCACATGTAGCACAAGCAGATACGATGTTGTTTACACATACCATGTTACCCATAGCACCACCGAGAACCTGCATAGCAAGGATGAGCATTGTAGGAAGACCAAGTCTTACTGCAGCTGCATACTGTAATGTAGAGAACAGTGTATTAGATACTGTAGCGGAACCGGAGATAAATGCTCCGATAACACCGATGATTGGTGCAACGATGATATATGCTTTACCAAAGAGATCAGCTAAACCATTAGCCATAACGATTAACATACTTTCCATACCGCTGTTGTTGTAAGCAGCACCGGAGTTCTTGAATAACTGAACCATAGCGATACCGAATAATAATGCGATAGCAGCACCGCCAACCATGCTTCCTGTTTCTTTCCAAGCAGCTTTAACACTTTCGCTCTTCATCTTATGAAGTGGGATAATGATTAATGCAACAAGGATAAATGGAAGGATACCAGGGTTCCAAGCCCATTTGAATGCCCAGTTAACTTCTACACCAAAGATTGTCTTAAGACCAATTGCGAATGGTGCTGTAGAAACGTTAAGGATTCCTTTGATACCAATCTGTGGAATACGTGTTACAACAAGGATGATTGCAATAAGGCCATATGGTACCCATGCCATAACAGGAGATATATTGGATTCTACTTTCATAGATTCATCTTCCTGAACTGCTGTTGTAGCTTTCCAGTGTTCAGCCCATTCAGACTGAGCTGGGAATTCAAATTTAGACTTAGGTACAAGAATACCTTTTTTAGCTGTTACAATACAGATAACCAGAGCAACCAGACCACCGATTAAGGATGGGAATTCTGGTCCGAGGAAAGCTGCACAGATTAAATATGGTACACAGAAAGCAATCGCAGACATTAAAATGTAAGGAATAACTTCTACTGCATACTTAATGGATTTATTCTTTCCATACATCATACACATCATAGTAACTGTGATGAAGATGATAATCGGACAAATGATAGCACTTGGGATAGCAGCCCATTTTGTAAGACCTAACTTCCAAGCTTCTGTATCTGTAACACCAGCTGCAGCTAATTCACTGCTAACCATGTTAAATGCTGTAGTTGCTGGAGTACCAACAGCACCGAAAGGAACTGGTGTACTATTCAAAATAAGAGCACACATTGCTGCACAAAGTGGTGGGAAACCAACACTGATCAACAATGGAGCGGCAAGAGCTGCAGGAGTACCAAAGCCAGCAGCACCTTCGATGAATGCACCGAACATGAAACCAATGATGATCATCTGAATACGTGGGTCATCACTGATATTTGTGAACATACTGTTAATAACTTTCATGGCACCTGAATGTTTCAGAGTGTTCATGATAAGGATTGCACCTAAAATAATAACGATTGTATCGATAGATGTCAGGAAACCTGCGATTGTGTGCGCAGCGATTGTAATAAGATTCATCTTCCAGGCAAGTAAACATACAATAGATGTAATTAACCATGCTAATGGAAGTGCAATCTTAGCCGGCCAGTTGAATCCAGCCATTACAATAATTGTAACAATAATTGGAATAAAAGCTATAATTGCATACATGCTGTAAAATTCTCCCCTCTATTATTTTACCTCTTTTCAAATGGTTGCGGACCGAAGTCCGCAACCGCCTGATTTTAAAATTATTAAATTACAGAATTTCTGCAAATGTCTGAAGACGAGTTTTAACCTGTTCGAATGCTGTGGATTCCTGATCGATTTCGATCTGAAGGTTACGAACACCAGCAGCTTCAAATTCCTGAATAAGGATTGGGTAATCGAATTCTTCTGGGTCACAGAATTTCATCATACATACGATAACTGCGTCAGCATCATATTTCTTAACTGCATCGATGAGCATCTGGCCTTTTGGTTTGTTAGCATCTGTTGCTAAGGAACATCCATCGAATTCGTTCCAAGCTTTTGCAAGAGCCATTAAAGGATCATCATCTGCTGGAACATCCTGACGGAAGTTTCTGGATTCCTGAGCAAGGTCATCAGCTACGATAGCTAAACCGTTTTCTGCAAAGATGTCAAGAACATCATATGGCTCAACTAAGATACCAGATACAACAACTTTTTTGCCTTTGTATTCTGGAGCTGGATTAGCTTTGATAGCTTCGATTAATTCTTTAACTAAAGCTGTATGTTTGGATTTCTCCATGAACCAACGAGCTTTGATTACTGCATGACGATCAGATGGTTTGATCACTGCAGCGTATTCAGCAGCTACATCACAGAATTCACGGCAAACTGCACGGTTTTCGTTGTAGATTGCGATACTGTTTTTGATAGCTTTGTTTGTAATACGAACTTCAAGGATATCTTCCAGTTTTTCTTTTACGATTGCAAACTCTTCACGAGCGAATACGTTTGCAGCATCCTTAGCGATTTTACGGTTCTGTGGATGTGTAAATGTGATAACCGGAGCTTTTCCGTGCCATTTCTGGCTCATACATTTTAATGTATCACATGGTACAGAGAAGATAACTGCTTCAAGATTATCATATGCACCTTCAAGCTGTAATTCCATTACAGACTGCATGATTGAACATGCGAATGGTGGTAAATATGTACGAGCTTTGGAGATCTGTTTTTTCTGAGCTCCCCACATACCAACTGGCAGATAACCAGAAGCGTGTACGATTTCTTCTGGGCAGTATACAGGCATGATACCTACTGCACCTTTACCAGTTTCGTTTTTATAATCTTCCATTGCTTTAACAGGATTATCAGCAATGCTCTTTAATTCAGCGATAATTTCTGCAACTGTTCTCATCTTACATTCCCTCCCAATTATTTGTTGTTATCCATCATTTCGGATAATGCCTGAACACGAGTTTCGTACTGAGCCTGAGAGAATACGTTAGGGTCAGTCTGGTCACCATCGAAGCTTACGAATGGGATGCCCATCTTAGCGTTAACATATTCAGCGCCTTCGTTGTTAAGAAGACCCATCAGTTTACAGCTACGGTTGAGGTGAAGAACCATACCATCGGATTTGGAGTTGCTAACAACTTTGTAGAACTCTTCGTAACGATTGGATCCACATGTGTTGATATATACGTTTGTATATGCTTCAGCCATGGATTCAAGATCACCCGGTGTGTAAACAAGGCTCCAAAGTCCTGGATATGCGGAACCTGTCATAACGGAACCAACATTCTTAAGACCTTTGAATGTAGCACCAAGGTATGTCCAAACAGCGATACCTTCCCATGTTACACGATGTTTTTCGTTTTCAGCTGCACCAAAAGCATACTGTCCAGCAGCATCTTTTGCTTCCAGTTCGTCAGCAAATTTGTGGAATGTAATTTCAGCATAATCTCTTGCTCTAGCGCAAACGATTAATGCCATGTAGTTGAATAAATCAAAACCATTTAATGGAGATGGTTTGCGGAATGCATATGTAGCAACTTTATTCCACCAGTAAACAGATCTCTGAACCTGTTCCTGAACTTTAAGGAATTTGTCGTAATCAAATGCACGTCCTGTAATATCTTCTAACTGTTTGATAGCAGCTCTGTACTGATCAGCAATATATTCTTTGTTGTGACGAGCAACTGGCATTGTATGGTTAAATGGAACGTCAATGATGATGCAAGGAATGTTTAATTCTTTTGCAAGGTTTTCATACCATTTTAACAATGTATTACAGATGTTGTTACATGTGATAACCAGGTCTGGAAGTGGAACATAAGCAGCTTTGGATGTAGCTAATTTTTCTGGTTTTTCACCTGTTAAAGCTTCCTGTTTTAACAGTTCCATGTATCCAAGGTTTGTACGTGCATAAGAGCAAATGTCAATATTGTAACCTTTGCTGTGAGCAACGTCTAATAAATCCTGGGATGCTTTTCTAGCACCAGCACCAGCTGCATGTGTTTCTGGATAAACCATAGCGATATCCATAGCTACACAGAATTCTGGCGGAGCTACAGATGCGGACCAGCATACTAAATTACCTGATTTTTTTGCTTCCCATGCTTCTTCATCGAGTTTTGCCTGAAAATATGCCAAACACTCTTTTGAGCTTGCTTCATTGATATTAATCTCCATAATTATACCTTCTTTCTTTATTATTAACCGCCTCTGAATTATTTAATCAGCTCTTCGTAAGCTAAGAGAGCGGCGCCAAGGGCTCCTGTAATCTGTGGATTTGGTGCTACGATGATATTCTGGCCTAATTCCTTTTCAATTGCATCAACTGCTCCAGGATTCTGAGCCACACCACCGCACATAACAACATCATTCACGATGTCTCCACAGCGACGTACCAGAGAACATGCTTTTGTAGCTACCGATTTATGAACACCGGCTACAATACTTTCTCTGGATAATCCCTTAGATAACTGGGAAATAACTTCGGATTCGGCGAAAACAGTACATGTACTGCTGACAGATGCCCACTCCTTCGCCTTAAAGTGAGCCTCACCCATCTCACCGAGAGGGATTTCAAGTACACGAGACATAACATCCAGGAAACGTCCTGTTCCGGCTGCACATTTATCGTTCATGTAGAACTGCATGATATTTCCTTTATCATTAAGTGCAATTGCTTTTGCATCCTGTCCGCCGATATCAATAATTGTTCTGGCTGTTGGAACAAGATAGAAAATGCCTTTTGCATGACAACTGATCTCACTGATCTGCTTATCTGCATTATCAACAGAAAAACGACCATAACCAGTTGCTACTGTATAATCGATATCTTCCGGTTTCAGATCGATTTCAGCAAAAACTGCTTCCATAACACGTCCCGGGCCGGAAGTACCTGTGCCCACCTGAACTACTGCTGATGATACAAGTTCAGCACCGTCTTTCAGAATAACTGCCTTACTGGATGAAGAACCGATATCTATACCTAATGTATACACGTTGTTTCCTCCTGCATCTCTAGCAATTATTCAGCATTGCCGTGACGGCTTGTGAATGTTGCTTCGTAGTTGATATCACCAATCTGTTCGATTAATTCAACAAGGATACCCTGTGTATATTTCGGACGGATGAAGTTAACGATGATGTCTTCTGTACCTTCCTGAGGTTCTGCTTCAAGAAGTTCATATCCTAAAGCTTTAACGTCTTCCATAGTAGCTTTGATATCATCTACAAGGTAAGCTACGTGAGCGATACCGCCTTTACCTTTGTTGAACTGTGTTAATACACCAGACTGTGGAATAATAAATTCTACAGCGTCAACACCTTCACCATGTTTTGTGAAGATCAGGTGAGAATCATAAGCTTTAACATGTCCACGGTAATCTTCCTGAAGACCAAATGTTTTCATGAAAGCTTCTGCTTTTTCAACTGTAGGTAATACGATACCCCAATGATGTGTTCTGATGATGTGTTTACCAATCCCTGTGTCTGCAAATAAATTTGCCATAGTAAAAACTCCCTTCCTTTAATTATATATAATAATTATTTATAGTTCATTGTCGGAGTGTTCCGGGTCAGATGACCCGGAACAGATTTTTATTTGTTTAGTTATCGACAATTATTCGATTGTCATACCCATAACTTCATCTTTGAAGATTCTTTCGTCCATGAGTTTAACGTTGCCGTCAGCATCACGATCTACGATTGGTTCGAAATCCATCTGGTCAAGAACCTGTGTCTTAACATCAACGCCAGGTGCAACTTCGATTAAGTGAACACCGTCTGCTTTTAATGCAAATACAGCACGTTCTGTTACGTAAAGTACGTCTTTGCCAGCTTTACCAGCTACAACACCAGAGAATGTGATTTCTGTTACTTTGCTTACAAATTTATGTGTTTTTCCTTCTTCAAGGATAGTTAATTTGCCATCGCCTGTTTTAATCTTAACACCGTTTGTGAATGTTCCGCAGAATACAGCTTTCTTAGAGTTAGAAGAAATGTTTGTGAATCCGCCGGAACCTGTGATTCTGCTTCCAAGACGGCTAACGTTTACGTTACCGTTGATATCTACTTCAGCAAGACCAAGGTAGCAAAGATCAAGTCCGCCGCCATCGTAGAAGTCGAACTGATATGCTTCGTCAACATATGCCTGAGCATTTACAGTACCACCGAAACGAAGTCCGCCGCCAGGTACACCACCGATAGGACCACATTCTACTGTTAATGTCATCTCTCCAGCAACACCTTCTTCAGCTGCTACGGAAGATACCCATTCAGGAACACCTACACCAAGGTTAACAACTACGTTTTTCTTTAATTCCATAGCTGCACGACGTCCGATGATCTTCTTAGCATCCAGTTTCTTAGGCTCAAGGCTGGATACAGGAACCTGAACGTTTCCTGAGTAAGCAGGGTCATATGTACAGTTGATACTCTGAGACTGTTTTGGATCATCTGCAGGGCATTCAACAACATAGTCAACATAGATTCCAGGAATCTTAACAAGTTTGGAATCAAGCTGTCCGGCTTTAACAACTCTTTCAACCTGAACAACAACGATACCGCCATTGTTATGAGTAGCCATAGCCTGAGCTGTACAATCCAGAGGAGCCATTTCTTTTTCCATTGTTACGTTACCTAATTCATCTGCATATGTACCACGGATGAAAGCAATATCGATTGGAATACGAGGATAGAATAACTGTTCTGTTCCTTCAAGTTCGATGATCTTAACGATATCTTCTGTTGTTTTTTCGCTAAGACGTCCACCACCGTTACGTGGATCAGCAAATGTTCCAAGACCTACGCTTGTGATTGTTCCGATTTTACGAGCTGCATTATCACGCATCATCTGTGCAATAGCACCCTGTGGAATGTTGTAACCTTCGATCTTGTTGTCATAAAGCATCTGACAGATCTGAGGAACGAAATTGAAATGTCCACCGATAACACGTTTTACCATGCCGTCATGTGCATAGTGATCTGCGTGGCTGCCGTCTTTGTTACCTGTACCAGCAACGTAGAATAATGTTAAATCTCTTGGGTGTCCTGTTTCAAGAAATCTTTCTTCTGCAGCAGTGTTCAGTGCTTCTGCAATACCGTTTGCAACGAAACCACTTAATGTAAGTGTATCGCCATCCTTGATTAAATCTGCAGCTTCTCTGGCTGTTAATACTTTAACCTGTCCCATAGTGACCTCCTTAAAACCTTCCTTGTATATTTTTCATAATTTATTTTGGGCTTTGATGAGTTTATTGTATATTTTTCGCACTCGTATTGCAATGAAATCAATCTGACCTTGTTTTATTCAATTTTCTCAACTTGAATTCAATTTGATTCAAAATTCTCTTGACAATTCGATAACAACTCGCCATACTATAAGTAAGATCGTCTGTTAAAGACATAACTTATTTCAAAAGATATCCGGGAGGTATATAACTATCATGAGCGCATACGGAACCTTACTAAAAACTCTGATCAATTTCTCCGGTTCAAAATTATCGACCGTGGCCGAAGAAGTTGGTTATGATGTTTCTTACATCAGCAAATGGTGCAATAAAGCAAAACTTCCAGCTTCAAAGATGGCGCCGAATATTAACCGTACTCTTGCGAATCATTTTTCACACGAAATCTTAAAGCATGAGGACCTGTCCGCTTTCGCAAAACTTTTTGCTGTTGATGTGACACCTGAAACTTTAAACTCCGTTATATATAATCTTCTTAAAGAAAACTATAAGGAATCCAGTCGGGAGGCCGCCAATGATCAGCACACCCATGGAATCTACGAAACTCGTGTTCTTTCCCTAGCCAACGATATTTATGAATTTTTCGATCATGAACTGGCTGAAATCATTCTTTCATATAACGAGCCACTTGAAGTTCTCTGTACTCTGGATGTCTGTCGTTTCATTACAAACAATGTTCTCGACGCCGCATCCCACATTATTCCTGAACATGAAATTAATGTGAAGATCGGACTGAACACTGAGACCTTTTTTGCAGACAGTCCACTCTATCTGAAGCAGCTTTATTATTTTATCAATGCTCACAGTCATCTGGCCTTCGATTTTTATGATGACTGTTTGATGAACTCTCTGAATACGATCATCGTTAAAGACCACATGGCCATTTTATGTGCATTGGACCAATATAGCAGAATTCAGACTGCAACCGTAATTACAGATCCTGAAAAGGTCAATCAGATTTATATCCGCACGCTGCCGTCTTTCCGCGTGACAAATCTTCTTTTGCACGCTACAGAATCCGATGAATTTTATCAGCATGGTTACCGGACAGATTTTTATGCCCGGGATAATTATCAGATCTTCCTTGCACTCGGTTTCGAGTATCTTCTTCCTGTTGAATGTTGGGACTCGATCATCCGTACTGCCCGTGAACGCAATAAAGATGAATTCATGGCTCAGCTTGTCGGTCAGCTTCAGATTACATGGGAAGAAATCTTTGAAAAAAACACTTTGGATTTTTATGTTCTCAAATCTTCTTTATTAAAATATATGGAAGACGGAGAGATTATCTTCACCGATGTCGTCTACCACATGACGCCGGAAGAACGTAAACTTCATATCCAAAAGGTATTGGATATTACCAAAAAGAATCCAAATATTCATTTTTACGTTATCGACGAGGAATACCTGCCGAATGTGGAGCATCTGCTTCGCACTTCTGTGTTCAATAACCGAAAAAAACTTTTCCTTAAAATTCCGGAAAGATACCATACAAAAGTCGGTCCTCACTTCTATTCCGTTTTATCCGATCGTTTTATCAAAGAAGTCAGTGAGTTTCTTGATGATCTCAAAACGAAACCTTACTGCTTCGGATATGACGCTGACGGCGTTCAGAAATTTGCCGACAAATATGGCTCTCTTGTCAACCGGATGATTGATCTAAGTGCCTTCAAAATAAATAAGTAAATAAAAAGTATGGTACCCTGTTTTATTGTATAAATGAAACAGGGTTTTCCATTTATTTTTATATACTTATTTTATCATTTTTATGTTATTGTGTAAATAGTTTGCATGCTAATTAATCCTCCAAAAAAAAGAACCAATTTTTGTTGTTTTTCACAAAAAACAACAGGATAGTCCTTTCTTTTTTCTGAAAAGTCTATCCTGTTTATTTTAATATTTAATCATTCATAAAAACGTCTCTATCCAGCTCTTTATTCTGAGATGCCACCACTGTTGTACATACTGCATCACCTGTAATATTCACTGCTGTTCTTGCCATATCCAGAATTCGATCAATACCCATGATCAACGTAATACCTTCAATCGGCAAACCGACAGAGTTAAATACCATTGATAAGGTGATCAGACCTACACTTGGAACGCCTGCTGTACCGATAGATGCCAGCGTTGCTGTTGCAATTACCATAATATATTCCCGTATCCCCAGAGGGATTCCAAATGCCTGTGATGCAAATACGACTGCAACACCCTGCATGATTGCCGTACCATCCATATTAATCGTCGCTCCCAGAGGAATCGTAAAAGATGAAATTCTTCGGGAAACACCCATCTTTTCAGCTAATGTATCAATAGATAGAGGAATCGTAGCATTTGATGTTGCCGTTGAAAATGCAAATGCCATAACCGGAAAGAATTTTTTAATAAAACGTATCGGACTTAATCCTGTGAAAATTTTCAGCATGACCATATAAACAACAAAACACTGAACGGCCAATGCAAGAAGTACACCACACATATATTTCAGAAGCGGTATAAACGCATCAAACCCAATACCGGAAAATGTTTTAGCAATCAGGCAGAACACTCCGAATGGTGCAAGTGACATGACCATCATCGTCATTTCCATCATAATTTCATTAAACTGAGAAAAGAAGTTTGCTACAACTGCTGTCTTCTCCCCAAGTTTTGCAAGAATAATTCCAATAATCAGAGCGAAAAGAATAATCTGAAGCATATTGCCTTCAGCCAGTCCTTGTATCGGATTTTTAGGAATAATATTGAGAAGTGTATCTGCAAAACTTACCTCTGTCGTAACAGCCGCATTATCGGCAGCCATAATATCTTCCATATTCAAACCAATCCCAGGATTAATAACATTTGCCAGGCTAAGTGCAACTGTAACTGCCAGCGCTGTTGTCAGTAAATAAAACGCTAACGTCTTCACACCTACTTTTCCCAATGTTTTTGTATCTCCGATAGCTGCGCTTCCACATACAAGCGAACAGAAAACCAACGGAACAACGAGCATCTGCATCAGACGCAGAAATCCATTTCCTACAACATAAAAAACACCATTTACAAGTACCGTATCTTTAATATATCCTGACGGAACAAAATAATGCATAATCACACCTACCAGTGCACCCAGGATCAGTGCGATAAAAATTCTGGTCGTCAGCCCGATTTTTTTTGTTTTTTTACTTTTTTCACTCATGCTTCATTCCCCTTGACTCTAAATACTGTTCCAGATCATCTTCCCATCTCGGCATCTGATATAATTCCGTCATTTTTAACATAAGATTTTCAAGTACCGAATATTTTGGTCTCTGCCATCCATCTGAAATATTTTCTGACAAAATCGGTTTGATCATCGTTGTATCATCACCCGTCAGTTCAAGAATCTTCTTTGCAAATTCATATCTGCTGCAGGATCCTTCACAGGAGACATGACAAATGCCATATTCTTTACTTTCCATAAGTACTAAAATACATTTTGCCAAAGTATCCATACTGGTCGGTGTACTGATCTGATCATTCGCTGCTTCAACAGTTTCCCCCGCATGAATGCGTTCCAGCAGCCGACTGACATAATTATCGCCATCACCATATGCCCATGAACTGCGAATAACCAGATGTTTTGGATTCAGTTCACGCACTAACATCTCTCCGGCCAGTTTTGACTTTCCATATACGGATGTTGGAACTGCCGTATCAAATTCCATCAGTGCTTCTTTTCGGTCGCCGGAAAAAACATCATCCGTGGATATATGAATAATTTTTGCATCCACCATTCGAGCTGCCGCACTCATGTTTCTGGCACCCAGCGCATTCACTTTATATGCCATTACAACATTTTGCTCACATGCAGCAATATCCGTTATCCCTGCACAGTTAATGATAATATCCGGTCGGGTCGTAATTGCATATTTTGATATTTGCTCCATATCTGTTATATCTACGTCCTTATCTGTTGTCAGGATCGTATATTTTTCCGGCTGATTTTTGCATTCTTTTAAAATTGCTCTTGCCAGCTGTCCATTGCCGCCGGTCAGCCATATTTTGGTTGTACCTACCATGATTTTACCCCTCCTTAAAAATTCCCCTTGGTTCATTATCCTAAAGATAGTCAAAAAAAACCTGATACACAATGTATCAGGTCCAAAATTGCGGGGGCAGGATTTGAACCTACGACCTTCGGGTTATGAGCCCGACGAGCTACCGAACTGCTCCACCCCGCGTTGCTATCTTGTATTACATTATATCTCATTTTTTTATGTTTGTCCAGAGTTTTTCTCTCTTTCTTACTTCCTCTTTAATTAAGACATAGAAAAAAGTAGCGACAGGAACTCCCAGAACCATTCCAATGACCCCGAATAATCCACTACCGATCGTAACAGCAGAAAGAACCCATAAAGCCGGAAGACCAATACGTTTTCCGACAACTCTCGGATAAATAAAATTATTTTCAATCTGCTGAAGAATTATAAAAAACACCAGAAATACTATGGCTTTTTCTACAGAAATAAACATCAGAAGAAAAAAACCTGTGCCACCTCCAATGTAAGCTCCAAAAAAAGGAATGAAAGCTGTTAACCCCACAATAAGTCCTACAAAGCCGCTATATTCCAGATTCAGAACAAACATTCCTGCAAAGCACAAACTTCCCAGAATAATTGACTCAAGCCCTTGACCGACAATAAAATTATCCGATACCTCCAATGCTGTCATTAACACATATTTTAACGGCTGATATATACGCTGTGGCATACAGGCCCGATACAGCCGTTTTATCTGACGAACCAATACTTCTTTATTATATAAGATATAGGCTGACAGCACAATGACGATACCCGTCACTGCCAGTTTTCGGAAAATGCCTGTCGTCATCTGAATCATCCGTGGCCATAAACCTTCCATCGTTACACTCAGATAACCGAGATAGACGGACAGACTTTCCATTAAAGGAGAGAGATCCTTTTTTCTAATACCTGTTTTTTTCAATAATCGTACAGCAGAATTTTCAAATGCCTGCATATAAGTTTCTCTGTTTTCAAAAAAATTCTGGATTCCTTCAACAAAATGGGGCAGGGCAAATCGGACCACTGCCACTGCAATTCCCAAAGTCCCGGCATACACCGTAATCAAACTGGCGGTACGAGAAACTTTCTTAGGTAATTTTAATCTTTTTTCATAAAAACATTGTATATACTTATAAGGATGATTCAGCACAAATGCCAATCCGCCTGCACAGATTAACGGTAAAAACTGTCTTGCCGTAAAATAGATTTTACGACATATATACCCTGAATGAACTGTAATAATAATTAACAAAAATAAATACGTTAATAAAATCATCCACTCCCGCACAGGTTTTCGGTTCATTAAACTGCCTCCTCACCTGTTAGTATAGACAATTTATTTTATTATATACAGGTAACTGTTCAGAACAGCCTGTTTTTCTTCTATCCGATCGGATGCAGATTTTTAAGTGACACATCCATAATCGGTGCTGAATGGGTAAGGGCTCCGCTTGACACATAATCCACACCGATATTTTTAATCGTTTCTATATTATCTTTTGTCATATTCCCTGAACATTCCGTTTCTGCACGTCCTTTTGCCATTTCAACTGCTTTTTTCATCATATCTGCAGACATATTATCTAACATAATGATATCCGCACCTGCATCCAGAGCTTCCTGAAACATTTCCAGGTTTTCAACTTCAATTTCAATCTTTCTTACAAACGGAGCATATTCTTTTGCCATCAGAACAGCCTGACGCACACCACCGGCAGCACCGATATGATTATCCTTAATGAGTACACCGTCTGAAAGATTATAACGATGATTATGACCGCCTCCGACGCGTACCGCATATTTTTCAAAGATACGCATATTCGGTGTCGTCTTCCGTGTATCCAAAAGCTTCGTCTTTGATCCTTCTAAAAGTTTTACAACACCATGCGTATATGTTGCAATTCCGCTCATACGCTGCAGATAATTCAGTGCTGTACGCTCACCTGAAAGAATCACACGCATATCTCCACGAACTACCGCTAAAACATCTCCCTTTTTAACCTTCGCGCCGTCTTTCACATACTTTTCAACACATACCTCCGGATCCAATAATACAAAAACCCTTTCGAAAATGTCTATACCTGCAACTACTCCATCTTCTTTGCAAATAAGCTGCGCTTCGCCTTTTTTATATTCTCTCATAACTGCATTTGTTGTAACATCTTCATCTGAAATATCTTCGCGAAGTGCCTGCAAAAGCAGCTTATCCACATTTAACTTTGTCGTGATTGGATTCATTATCTGATTCCCTCCTGATTTCTTTCCAAATACTCTCTTTATACCGAAGGTGATACGCCTCAGGATCTGTATAATATTCAAAATCTATATTGTAAAGTGCTTTAATATTTGTAATATCCATTGAACCGCGAAGACGATTCCTTCCTTTTAAGGAATTGTCACAAATATGTTTAGCCGCCCGTTCTGCAAAAACAAGACTCTCCAAAAGAGAATTGCTCGCCAGACGATTGGCCCCATGAACACCATTACAGCTTGTCTCTCCGGCAGCATATAAATGTTTCATAGATGTCTGGCTATTGCTGTCAACCCAGACGCCTCCCATAAAGTAATGCTGCGCAGGTACAACCGGAATCGCCTCTTTTGTTATATCATATCCTTCTTCCAGACACCGTCTGTAAATATTCGGAAATCGTTCCCGAATATCCACATCTTTAATTGTTAAAAAAGATAATTTTACATAAGGCGTATGATCCTTATCCATCTGACGATATATGGCCTGAGATACAACATCTCTTGGAAGCAATTCATCCACAAAACGTTCTCCCTGCTTATTATATAAAACAGCTCCCTCACCGCGTACGGATTCTGAGATTAAAAAACTTCTTCCCGGCCGATCACTGTATAAAGTTGTCGGATGGATCTGTACGTAATTTACATGTTCCAAAGCTATCCCATGATTTAATGCAATAGCCAGAGCATCTCCTGTTAAATGCGGAAAATTAGTTGAATGTTCATAGATGCCGCCAATACCTCCGCAGGCCCAGATAACATCCTCTGCAAATACAGGCTCAATCTTTCCATCATCTGTCCTCAGAATGACACCGTCACAGCGATCATCTTTCACGAGGATATCCGCCATCTCTGTGTATGTCTTTATACTTATGTTCTTTTTTTCATGTACACGGGCAAGAAGTTTACTCGTAATCTCTTTTCCGGTAATATCATCGTGATAAAGAATTCTGTTCTTAGAATGTGCACCTTCCCGGGTATAAGCAAGTTCCCCATCTCTATTTGCAAATTCAACGCCGTAACCTATCAATTGTTTTATAACAGATCTGGAAGATCTGATCATAATATCTACAGATTCTTTTCGATTTTCATAATGTCCCGCACGAAGCGTGTCCTCAAAAAAGCTGTCATAATCGTTATCGTCTCTCAAGACACAGATACCTCCCTGGGCAAGAAAAGAATCACTGTCCTCCAATCCAGCCTTAGAAATCATCAAAATGTCTGCTGTATCCGGCAAATGTAATGCCGCAAAACAGCCGGCAACGCCACATCCTACAATAATCACATCATATACGTGTTTCATAGTATCCCTGCCTATCTGGACAGTTCCAACATCCGCTTCAACGGAGCATTTGCCTTGTCCATAAAATCAGCTGACATAATCAGACCTTCATCATCCTGTTCCAATACGGAGATAATTTTATCCAGCGTCACCTTTTTCATATCATCACATATCTGATGCTGTCCTGCAGCATAAAATGATTTTTCAGGATTCCTTCGCTTTAATTCATACATAACGCCCAATTCTGTAACGATGATAAATTCAGCTGCGTCACTGTTTGTTGCGTACTCAATAATACCGGATGTGCTTCCGACATAATCCGCTAAATCTGTTACTTCTTCTTTGCACTCCGGATGCACAAGAACTTTTGCTCCCGGATGAACCTCTAAAGCAGAAAGTATGTCCGCTTTCGTGAGCATCGTATGTACCGGACAGCCGCCATCATTAAAAATAAATTTCTTTTCAGGAACCTGTTTGGAAATATATGTTCCAAGATGCTGATCCGGAATAAAATAAATAACTTTATTCGGAAGCGCTTTTACGACTTTCAGAGCATTGGAAGAAGTCACGCAAACATCTGAATTTGCCTTCAATTCCGCTGTTGAATTTACATAACAGACAACTGCCACATCATCTTTATACTTTTTACGTATTTCTTTAATTTTTTCCACCGTCGCCATATGTGCCATCGGACAATCTGCTGATGCATCCGGAAGCAGTACCTTTTTATCCGGATTTAAAAGTTTCGCACTTTCGCCCATAAAAGATACACCGCAAAGAACAATTGTCTTTTCACTCACCTTTGTCGCCATCTCACTTAAATAGTAAGAATCTCCGACATAATCTGCAATCTCTTGTATATCATCTTCTACATAATAATGTGCCATAATGACCGCATCCTTATCCTGTTTCAGTTTCAGGATCTGTGCCTGCTTTTCATTCATTTCTTCCTCCACCAGTTATTCTGGATTTATTTACATAAATTTCATCAAGTATAGCACATTTCTTTACAGTTGACAAGACACCTGGCTTTTCATTAATGACATATGTATCAACTAATAATTTATTTTTTAGTTGACGTAACTGCTTTTTCGGTGTTATAATATAAAAAATCTT
>JAEDDO010000233.1 GCA_016298055.1 Frisingicoccus sp. | reverse complement strand
ATTTTAAATTTTGCAGAAGACAATGGGCACTGATCCATATTGAGCAGCAGTGGGCGGATAATGTGCATACCGTTATTGGAGAGTTGATGCATAAAAGAGTGCATGATCCGTATCTTAGAGAAAAACGTAAGGATATCGTTATTGCCAGAGCCCTTCCGGTTTCGTCAAGAGCAATGGGGGTCAGCGGAGAGTGTGATGTTGTGGAATTTCATAGATGTGATGATGGGATAAGGCTACATGGACATCGAGGATTATTTTCTGTGTATCCAATAGAATATAAAAAAGGAAGGTCAAAACTCACAGAGGAGGATAAACTGCAGCTTGCAGCGCAGGCAATGTGTCTTGAAGAAATGTTTTCCACAGAAGTGCCAGAAGGAGCAATTTTTTATGGGGAGAGCAGGAGACGGGAAATTGTAGATATTACGAGTGATTTACGTACTGAAGTTGAAAAAATGTTTGAGGAGATGCATCAATATTATAACAGGCATTATACTCCGAAAGTGAAATACAGCAAATCTTGTAATGCATGTTCCCTAAAAGATATTTGCCTTCCTAAATTGGGAAAAGCGGTTTCAGTGAAAAGGTATCTTGATCAGATGCTGGAGGAGCAAGAAGTTTGAAACAAAGAAGTAGTGGGTAGAGAAAGATAAAAGGGCATAGCAAACAAGCCATCTTTCGGTGGCTAAAAAATTAAATATAGACACAACACCTAATCAAGCAATAGGAGCAGCTTCATCTTTGATGATGTAGCCACGTTGTTTAAGCAGATTAAGTGCCTGGGAAGTAGTCAGCACTTTAGATTCGTTCACAGGACGTGACTCGAGAAAGCCTTCTGGTGTATATGGTTTTAAATCTGTAAGTATGTGCCAGATAGCGGTCAGGAGCATACGACAAATGGCAATGATAGCTTTCTTGTGACCACGCCGTGCTTTGATACGTCGATAACGGTTAGTAATTTCAGGATGTTTCCTGGATTTAATTAAAGCATTTGCAACTTGCACCAAAACTGGTTTAAAATAGGAACCAGCACGGGAAATCCTGGTGGATTTGATTTTACGATTGCTTTGGTCATTACGAGGACAACATCCAGCCCATGAGACGAGGTTTTTGGCTGTGGGGAATACAGACATATCACCTCCGATTTCAGAGAGCACCTGAATAGCAGTTATTGGGTTCTTATCGAATCCCGGAACGGTTCGAATAAGAGTAAGGGCTTCTTCGTATTTATCACTGAGACGAAAGATTTCCCGTTCTATTTCTGCTTTGTGCATTTCTAATTCATCGATGTGATTAAGGCATTGTCTGAGTTTCACAGCCTGTTCTGAAGAGATGGCACCGTCAACAGCAGCCTGTATTTCTTCGATTGGAGTTTTACATCTGCCATCAACAAAAGGTGCTACATCAAAGTTTTCCCCAGGGTGTTGTAAAATCTGTTCAGTAATAGAACGAGAAGATTTACCAAATACATCAGAAAAGACATCATCCAGTTTTAGGTTAGACACGGTAAGACAATTTTGGGCACGATTCTTTTCGCTGGTAATCATACAGGTAAGTTTATATCTGTATCTTACCAAATCTCTTAATTCACGGATGTCAGCAGGTGGAATAAAGGAAGGTTTGACCATTCCGCACATATATAAATCGCAAATCCACTTGGCATCCTTACGATCAGTCTTGTTGCCCTTTTGAGGCTTGGTATATTTGGGGTGAGAAAGAGTAATCCAGATATTATTCTTCTCCAAAATATTAAAAACAGGAATCCAGTACTTGCCGGTAGATTCCATACAGACATCGGTACAGTTATATTTTGCAAGCCAGTCACACAACTCTTGCAACCCTTTGGAAAAGGAAGAAAAGCGAGCTTGCTTATACTCTGTACGACTGTGGGAATCAGTAATACCAATGCAGGCAAAGATCCATGTTTTGTGGACATCAAGTCCACAGCAGTTGTTTTTTAGAATTTTAAACGACACGAAAAAACCTCCTGAAGATTTATCGTTATAAAACTGACAGTGACTGGTCATCCGGCAAAATCGAGTCGACTTTGGAAGAGATAAGTTTACGGGCTACGGTATGCGCCAATCATTGATGCCTTAACGGATGACCGACAACATATAGAAATGCGAGGTCGCCGCTATACAGCCCCGCCACTCACCTCTGCGTGTTCTGTAGTGTGTCAGTCTTATAAGAAAATAATATCAGAAGGAAAATAAATTAGAAAGCGGAAAGCAGATGAAAGGTTTCATAACCCCATCGGTGCCTTTCGCAGAAAGGCGGATTATAGAAATGAAAGAAAATATCGATGAAGAATGTCTGATTCAGGCAGTACAATTTATTGAAAAACGTTGTGCATATCTGAAAGTCAGCTATGTCAGACATACGGATGCCATATATATTGAAGAGAACGATCTGCCGTTTGTAGTCAGAAAAACAGCCTGTCCGATTGCACTGAACTGTTCTGAAAGCAATAATCATGTCCTGGCATTTTCCTGGTATGGCAATATCATTTATGTCAATTTTTTTCATGCCAGCTTTGATGGGGCA
>JAEDDO010000232.1 GCA_016298055.1 Frisingicoccus sp. | reverse complement strand
TTATTCCCCCCTAAATTATTCTTAAAATATATATGCTAAAATATTTGGGTCAAAATATTTGCCCCTATGATACCTGCGGATTTTTTCACGTTGGTATCATGTTAATTTTATAACATACTCCTTAAATAGTCAAGATTAGAAACGAAACTTCTCTTCAAAATATGCCTCTAAATCTTCAATTTTGATACGTTCCTGAGCCATGGAATCACGCTCACGAACAGTTACGCATCCGTCTTCTTCAGAATCGAAATCGTAAGTTACACAGAATGGTGTACCGATCTCATCCTGGCGACGGTAACGTTTTCCTATGTTGCCTCTGTCATCATATTCACAGTTATATTTCTTACTCAGCTGTGAAAATACTTTCTCTGCGCCCTCATTCAATTTCTTTGATAATGGCAGCACACCCACTTTAACAGGAGCAAGGGCCGGATGGAATCGAAGTACCGTACGCATGTCACCGCCTTCAAGCTCTTCTTCATCATAAGCACCGCAGAGGAATGCGAGAACAACTCGGTCTGCACCAAGAGATGGCTCAATAACATATGGAATATATTTTTCTTTCTTCTGGTCGTCGAAATATGTCAGATCAACGCCGGAAACATTCTGATGCTGTGTCAGGTCATAGTCTGTACGGTCAGCAATACCCCAAAGTTCGCCCCATCCGAATGGGAAAAGGAATTCGATATCGGAAGTTGCTTTACTGTAGAAGGACAGTTCTTCCTGATCGTGATCGCGTACACGCATCTCTTCTTCTTTCATTCCGAGAGATTTCAGCCAGTTAATGCAGAAATCCTTCCAGTATGCAAACCATTCAAGGTCTGTGTCCGGTTCACAGAAGAATTCAAGTTCCATCTGCTCGAACTCACGTGTACGGAATGTAAAGTTACCCGGTGTAATCTCGTTACGGAAAGATTTACCGATCTGACCGATACCAAATGGAATCTTCTTACGGGATGTTCTCTGAACATTTTTAAAGTTTACAAAAATACCCTGAGCTGTCTCCGGTCTTAAGTAAACAGTATTTTTTGCATCCTCTGTAACACCCTGGAATGTTTTGAACATCAGGTTGAACTGACGGATATCTGTAAAATTGTGGGCACCGCATGTTGGACACGGAATCTTATGCTCCGCAATAAAGTCCTGCATCTCTTCATTGCTCCAGCCGTCAACAGAACTTTTCAGTTCAATACCGTTTGCAGCACTGAAATCTTCGATGATCTTGTCGGCACGGAAACGTTCATGACATTCTTTACAGTCCATTAAAGGATCGGAGAAGCCGCCAAGATGTCCGGAAGCCACCCATGTCTGAGGATTCATAAGAATCGCACAGTCAACACCGACGTTGTAAGGATTTTCCTGAATAAATTTCTGCCACCATGCACGTTTTACATTATTTTTCAACTCAACGCCAAGATTGCCGTAATCCCATGTGTTTGCAAGTCCGCCATAGATTTCGGAACCTGGATATACAAAACCTCTTGCTTTTGCCAAAGCAACAATTTTTTCCATTGTCTTTTCCATAATGTTAATACCTCGCTATTTCTATTCGCTTGTTTTATTGTATACTTTATCTATACTTTTTTCAAGATTTTTCTATATTTTGTACAATCGTATCTTCCATAAGCTCCAGAATCTCCAGAGATTTGAAAGTTTTATCAATATGTTCTTCTATGTAACCCTTCATCATCTTCTGAAGTTCCCGAAGGACTTCCGGGGACACATTGAATGTATAGAGCTTTTCAATCGGTGCCGTCAGTATATATTGAATCGTATAGAGCGTGGAAGGTGAAATAAAATAAAGTCTTCCCCCCTCCGACAAACACCGGTCACAGATCATACCGCTTCTTGCCGGGCTGAAATGTGAAAGTGCTGTCTCATTTCCGCAATGAATGCAATGGAAACATTCCGGATACTCCCCGTTGACCACAAAAATCCGAAGCTCATAGATGACCCGAATGAGGGGCATCGGAACCGCATCCCTGCATAAAATCCTGAGCGTCTGGTAGAGAAGCTTTAAAAGTTCCACTTCATTATTGTTCTCTCTGGCATAGTAAGATGCCATTTCAAGAAAATAAGAAGCATAACAGGCTCTGATCGGGTCCTTCGGGAGTTGTTCAAAATAATTTTTAATCTCAGCCGACACCAGAGTATAGGCATTTTTGCCTTCGATGACCCGAAAAGTACCGAAAGCAAAAAGCTGTGTACTGCCCATCAATGCACTGTACTGCCGGCGTGCACCTCTGGCAAAGGCGGTAATCTTCCCCCGCTCCTTTGTCAAAAGCACCACACGTTTGTCATATTCATTTACCGGGGATGTCCCAATGACCATAGCGGTCACTTCAACTGACTCAACCATCCTATCACCTAATAATCGTTTTTATCATATCCGAAGTTCTTTATAAGAAAATCACTGTCTCTCCAGTCCTTCTTGACCTTTACCCAGAGCTGGAGATTTACTTTCGTATCCAGCAGATTTTCAATCTCAATGCGGGCATTCTGTCCGATCTTTTTAAGCATGCTTCCCTGCTTCCCGATAATCATGCCTTTGTGAGAATCTCTCTC
>JAEDDO010000057.1 GCA_016298055.1 Frisingicoccus sp. | reverse complement strand
ATTCCGACTCCACACAGTCCTTTTTTGAGATTAGTCCGACAATGAGTTTTGCAGAAAGGAAGAAGGAATTATGTCAAAAGTATATCGCAGTAAGACGATGAATCAGGTAAGCACAGAAGATATCGGCAAGGAGGTAAGATTGGCCGGATGGGTAGAAAATATCCGTGACCATGGCGGTGTATCCTTTGTTGATTTGAGAGATATGTATGGTGTGATGCAGGTCGTTTTCAGAAACACGGAATTATTTAAAGGCATCCGTAAGGAACAGTGTCTGTCTGTGTGTGGTGTGATCGAGGAGAGGGATGAAGAGACCTATAACCCAAAGATTGAAACAGGGACCATCGAACTGAATGTCAAAGAAATTGAAATTTTGGGAAAGGTTTATAAAGACCTTCCTTTTGAAATCGGATCTTCAAAAGATATCCGTGAAGATGTTCGATTAAAATACCGGTACCTTGATCTTAGAAATCAGAAGGTGAAGGATAATATTTTATTCCGTTCAAAAGTGATTCGTCATTTGAGAAACAAAATGGAAGATATGGGATTTGTTGAGATCCAGACTCCGATTCTGTGTGCTTCTTCTCCTGAGGGAGCCAGAGATTATATTGTGCCTTCCCGTGTCCATAAAGGAAAGTTTTATGCACTTCCTCAGGCACCACAGCAGTATAAGCAGCTTTTGATGACAGCGGGTTTTGATAAATATTATCAGATCGCCCCATGTTTTCGCGACGAGGATGCACGTGCAGACCGTTCACCGGGAGAATTTTATCAGCTGGATTTTGAGATGAGTTTTGCAACTCAGGAAGATGTTTTTGCGGTTGGTGAAGAAGTTCTTTCGGACACATTTAAGACATTTGCACCGGAAGGTTATGCGGTAACAGAGGCACCCTTTCCGGTCATCAGTTATAAACAGGCGATGCTGGAATTCGGAACAGATAAGCCGGATTTAAGAAATCCTCTCCGCATCATTGATGTGACGGAGTTTTTTCAGAGATGTACATTTAAGCCATTTCATAAAAAGACTGTCCGTGCGATTCGCGTACATGCGGACCTCTCAAAAGGTTTCCATGAAAAACTTCTGAAATTTGCACAGGAGATCGGAATGAGCGGCTTAGGTTATCTGGAAGTTATGGAGGATATGAGTTATAAAGGACCGATTGATAAATTTATTCCGGAAGATATGAAAAAAGAACTTGCAGACATGGCGTCTCTCGGTGTGGGTGATACGATCTTCTTTATCGCTGCATCTGAGAAGCTGGCTTGCCGTTATGCGGGACAGATTCGTGACGAGCTTGGAAAACGTCTGGATCTTTTGGAAGATAAAGCTTATCGTTTCTGCTTTATTAATGATTTCCCTATGTATGAGGTGGATGAAGAGACAAAAGAAATCGGATTTACCCATAACCCGTTTTCAATGCCGCAGGGCGGTCTTGAAGCTTTAGAGACAATGGATCCGCTGGATATTCTTGCATATCAGTATGACATTGTCTGCAACGGTGTGGAATTATCTTCCGGTGCTGTTCGAAATCATGACCTTGAGATTATGGTAAAAGCCTTTGAAATTGCCGGATATGATGAGGAGACATTGAGAGAGAAGTTCGGAGCCCTCTACAACGCATTTCAGTTTGGCGCTCCGCCGCACGCAGGTATGGCACCGGGCGTGGACCGTATGCTTATGCTTCTGAGAAATGAAGAAAATATTCGTGAAGTTATCGCATTTCCAATGAACAGCAATGCACAGGATCTTATGTGCGGCGCACCGGGATTTGTTACAGAAAAACAGCTTAGAGAAGCTCATATTAAAGTCAGAGACTGATAGTTTTAAAGGACTGGTAAGGAAATTTTACCGGTCCTTTTTAAATGGGTGACATGAACTGATAAACGTGTTATTATTGTAGAAGTATCCTTTTTAGGAAATGATAATATAGGGAAATGATGATAGTGAGGGAAAGTCAAAAAAAACGTTATGAGATGGACATGTGCAGCGGACCGATACTGAAAAAGATGCTTTTGTTTGCGGTTCCGCTTATTTGTTCCAGTATTCTTCAGCTTTTATTTAATGCGGCAGACATTGTCGTTGTCGGACGTTTTGCGGGGGATAATTCTCTTGCGGCGGTCGGATGCAATACGGCATTGATCAATCTTTTAACGAACTTATTTATTGGTCTGTCGGTCGGTGCCAATGTGCTTACCGGTCTGTTTTATGGTGCAAAACAAGAGAAGGATTTGAGTGAGACGGTTCATACTGCCATGTTGATCAGTATTTTCAGCGGAATGATTCTGGCAGTCGGGGGAGCTCTCAGTGCGAAGTGGCTGCTGACGCTCATGAAAGTGCCGGGAGAGGTCCTTGATCTTGCGGCGCTCTATCTTCGGATTTATTTTATCGGCATGCCGTCAATGATGATCTATAATTTTGGCAGTGCGATTCTGCGTGCCGTCGGAGACACGAAGCGGCCGCTTTATTACCTGACATTTTCAGGTGTGATTAATGTTATTTTAAATTTATGTTTTGTTATTTTTTTCAAAATGGATGTGGCCGGTGTGGCTCTGGCGACGATCATTTCTGAAACAGTTTCCGCCCTCCTCGTTATTCGATGCATGATGCGAGAGAAAGGCGGAATACAGTTTATTCCTTCCAGATTAGGTATACACAGGGATAAGCTGCTGAAAATTTTAAAAATAGGTCTTCCGGCCGGTTTTCAGGGAATGATATTTTCTATATCGAATGTACTCATACAATCGTCTATAAATCTTTTTGGTGCTGCTGTTGTGGCGGGGAATTCGGCTGCAGGCAATATCGAAGGTTTTGTATATGTTTCCATGAATGCTTTTTATCAGGCAACGATCTCATTTATGAGCCAGAATGTGGGCGCAGGAAAATATGAGCGTCTTAACCGTATATTATTCAACGGATTGATCTGTGTTATTTTTGTAGGTCTGGTCATGGGGAATGGCTGCATTTTTTTTGGAAAGAATCTAATAGGAATTTATTCTTCCAGTCCGGAAGTGATTGAGGCTGGGCTGATTCGTTTAAAATATATTGCTACTTTGTATGCTATTGCAGGAATGATGGATGTGATGGTCGGCGGACTCCGGGGGATAGGATATTCGGTCATGCCGATGATCGTATCTTTGATCGGAGCCTGTGGTTTTCGTATTTTGTGGTTGGCAACAGTTTTTCAGATACCGGAATTTCATAATGTTCAGTCGATCTATATTTCCTATCCGGTGTCCTGGATTTTGACATTTTCAGCCCATCTTGTTTGTTTTATATGGGCGAGAAGGCGTATGAGCGATAGAGTGAAGTCTGTATCAGTTTAGGGGAGGAAGATGATATGAAGATAGCGGTTATGACAGACAGCAACAGCGGTATTTTTTCAGAGACAGGTAAGAAGATGGGGGTACATGTTGTGCCTATGCCGGTCATTATTGACGGAGAAACCTTTTATGAAGGCATCGATCTGACTCTGGAGAGTTTTTTTGAGCGACTGACAGGAGGAAGTGAGATTTCCACATCCCAGCCGTCACCGGGGGAGCTTCTTGATATGTGGGACAGGACATTAAAAGAAGGGTATGATGAAATTATCTATATTCCGATGTCCAGCGGACTGAGTAATTCCTGTTCCAGCGCGATCATGCTGGCCCAGGATTATGATGGAAAGGTTCAGGTGGCAGATAATCACAGAATTTCTGTTCCCCAGTATGGTTCCGTGCGGGATGCCTTAAAGCTTGCAGCGGATGGCAAGAGTGCAGCCCAGATAAAAAAAGCACTGGAGGATGCAGCCTATGACTGCAGTATTTATATTGCGGTCGATACGCTGGAATATTTGAAAAAAGGCGGCCGTATTACGGCAGCAGCGGCGGCTGTCGGTACCGTACTGCATATCAAACCGATTTTGACGATTCAGGGAGATAAACTGGATTCCTTTGCCAAAACACGAGGTACGAAAAAATGCCGCGCAAAGATTATTGAAGCGATACGGCATGACCTGACAGAACGTTTTGGAAAAGAAGATGTATCAAAAATGCGGATTGCAACAGCAGGTACATTCCGAAATCCGGAGGATGCGAAAGAGTGGCGAAAAGAAGTAGAAATTGCATTTCCGGAATTTGAAGTCGTTTATTTTGATCTTGGATGCAGTGTTGCGGCGCACACAGGACCGGAAGCTTTTGCCGCAGGTATTTATAAAGTGTTGGAGTAGAGGAAGAACAAATGAAGAGACATGTGGATATGGCAGATATATCGGACGGCAGACTTTATGATTCAAATGCTATGGTAAAAGCCGGATGCAGCGGCTGCGGAAGTTGCTGTAAGGGGATGGGAACAAGTATTGTTCTGGATCCTCTGGACATTTACCGTATGACTTCGCATTTGCAGTGCAGTTTTGAAATGTTGATGGCCGATAAAATTGAGCTCAACGTGGTGGACGGTATTATTTTGCCTAATTTAAGAATGAAGGGGCAAAATGAGAGCTGCGGTTTTTTGAATGATAAAAATCAGTGTGAGATTCATCCCTTTCGTCCCGGAATATGCCGGCTTTTCCCATTAGGAAGATATTATGAGAACAACAGTTTTAAATATTTTCTTCAGGTTCATGAGTGTAAAAATGAACATCCGTCGAAAGTCAAGATAAAAAAATGGCTGGAAGAACCGGAATTATCCAGACAGGAAGCATTTATATGCCGGTGGCATTATTTTCTGAAAAATCTGCAGGATATGTTGGATGAAAAGGAAGATGAAAGTCTTAGAAAGCAAGTCAGTATGTATGTTCTGAAGAAGTTTTATATGGATCCGATTGCCCCGGAGGATGATTTTTATAATGCAGTCGAAGGGCGGATCATAGAATCAGAGAAGATGTTTGGCATGTTGTAATATAAGGGAGGTCAGAAGGATATGAAAAAGATTGGAATATGCGGCACCGGGTTAATGGGAGCTACGATGGCACAGATCTTTGCGGAAAAGGGCTATGAGACCTGGCTTTGGGGAAGGACAGAGGCTTCTCTTGAGCGGGGGCGAAAGCTTCTTTCTGTCGGAGAGGGCGACGGGCTGTTTTTGACAACGAAGCTGGAGGAACTGTCCGATTGTGACATTATTATCGAGTCGATTGTGGAGAATCTGGAAGTCAAACAGGATTTTTTTGAGAAGCTTTCAAAAATCGTGAAGCCGGAAACGATACTTGCCACCAATACGTCAGGTCTGTCCATGAATCGTATTTGTGAGAGGGTCGATGGGAAAGAACGTTTTCTCGGTATGCATTGGTTCAATCCGTCCAATCTGATTCCGCTTATTGAGATCATATGCAATGACCGGACAGAGGAAGACTATGTTCAGAAAGTTTACGGACTGGCAAAAGCCATCGGAAAAAAACCGGTTATTTGTCATAAAGATGTGCCCGGATTTATTGCAAACCGGATCCAGTTTGCAATTTTGAGAGAATGTATGGATATTGTGGAGAAGGGTGTTGCGTCGGTTGAAGATGTGGACACAGTGATGAAATACGGTATCGGTTTCAGGTATGGGGCTTACGGTCCTTTTGAAGTGGCGGATTTTGGAGGGCTGGATACATTTTATCATATTTCAGAATATCTGAATGAGGATTTATGTGATGCAAAGGAGCCTCAGAAACTCATCGAAGATTTGTATAAACAGGGTTTTTACGGTGTAAAGAGCGGGCGCGGCTTTTATGATTACAGCGAAGGCCGGGGTCAGGAGGCTGTCGCACGGAGAAATCGTAAATACAAAGATATGAAAAATTTGATCGATAACTGGGAAGAATAGAGGCAAATACAGGAGGAAAATGAATGTTGTGGATAAAAAATGGTCGTTTGGTAGACCCGAAAAGTCAGACAGACAGAGTATGTGATATTTGTATTGAAAGGGATCGTATCGCGGGAATTTTTTCGCCGGGCGGTGCGGATCAGAAACATAGGGAAGAGGATCGTATGATCGATGCGCAGGGGCTTGTCGTGGCACCGGGGATGATCGATGTGCATGTACATTTCCGTGAACCGGGATTTACTTATAAAGAGGACATAGAAACCGGTGCGGCAGCAGCTGCAGCCGGCGGATATACAACGGTCATCTGCATGGCAAATACAAAACCGATAGTTGATAATGAGGAGACACTGTCTTATCTCAGAGAAAGAGCGAAAGATATGCCGGTCCATGTCCTGAACACGGCAGCTATCACAAAGGGTTTTAAAGGGGAAGAGCTGACGGATATGATCGGATTAAAAGCACTTGGCGCAGTCGGTTTTACCGATGACGGTGTGCCGATCAAAGATACGGCCATCGTGATGGAAGCGATGAAGATGGCAAAGGCCTTGAATGTTCCGTTAAGTTTTCATGAGGAAGATCCGGCTTTGATCGGCAGTTTCGGTGTAAATCAGGGACCTGTCTCTGCCGCAGTGGGGGTGGAGGGTGCTCCGGCTGTTGCGGAAGATGTACTGGTTGCCAGAGACTGTGCACTGGCTTTAAGTACCGGTGCGGAAATTGATATTCAGCATATCAGCAGCGGTACATCGGTGGCCATTGTCCGTGCCATGAAAGCGCTTGGTAAAAATATTCATGCAGAAGCCACACCGCAGCATTTTTCGCTGACGGAAGAAGCTGTTCTCGAAAAAGGAACACTGGCCAGAGTCAATCCTCCGCTTCGTACAGAGGCAGATCGTCTTGCGATCATTGAGGGGCTTAAAGACGACACAATTGATTATATTGCTACAGATCATGCGCCTCACAGCAGAGAGGAAAAAGAAAAGGATATGAAATCGGCTCCGAGCGGAATGATCGGTCTTGAAACCGCACTGGCTCTCGGAATTACCCATTTAGTGAAACCGGGACATTTGAGTCTGTCTCATTTTCTTGAAAAGCTGACAGTCAATCCGGCGGCACTGTATCATCTGGACGCGGGACATGTAGCTGTCGGAGGAAAGGCCGATCTGGTCATTTTCAGTGAAGATGAAACATGGACGGTGGGCGAGAGCTTTAAATCCAAGGCTTCTAATTCGCCATTTATCGGCGATACCCTTCAGGGAAAAGTCAAATTTACCATATGCGATGGAAAAATTGTTTATTCTGATGGAAAATTTTAGCTTTACATCAGATTAGAATGTGTTATAATAACTCCGGATAGTATTCCTCAGAAGAAACTATACCTTTTTAAGGGAATGCCCCGACGGGGCATACCGGTGTTATTATAAACTTGTTTGCAAATCCGCGATTTGTCATTGAATCTGTATGGAACTTATATCGTTAAACGAATGGGATTCTAACGAGAGCATCACCTGAAGGGAAGGTGATAGGATGCGAATAGGATTTGTTGGTGCAGGAAAAGTTGGCTTTACACTGGGCAGATATATGTCGGAACGCAACGTGTGTGTATCCGGTTACTATAGCAGATGTAAAGAATCGGCCAGACAGGCATCTCTTTTTACACATACGAAGTATTACGAGACACTGGAAGAAATTATAGCGTCGAGTGATGCTCTGTTTTTGACGGTTCCCGACGGAGCCATTGAAGACGTGTGGAATTCTATAAAACGATATTCTTTGACAGGCAAGTTTATTTGTCACTGTAGCGGCGTTATGACGTCCGCTGTATTTTCTGAGATTGACCAGATGGGAGCATTTGGTTATTCTATCCATCCTTTGTTTGCAGTCCACAGTAAACTGCAATCGTATCAGGAAATTTCTCAAGCTTATTTTACAATTGAAGGATCTGAATGTTATTTGGATTTTTGGAAAGAATTTTTTGAAAATCTGGGTAATCCTGTGCGTCTTATTCGTGCCGAACAGAAGGTGTTATATCATAGTGCGGCGGTTTTTGCCAGCAATCTGGTGACAGGATTATTTGAGACAGGTGTAAATCTGCTTATGGCATGCGGATTTGACAGAGAAAGCGGAGAAGCCGCACTGAAACCGTTATTTTTACATAATAGTCAGTCGGTAGCTTCGGTAGGTGCAAAAGATGCGCTGACGGGTCCTGTGGAGCGGGGCGATCTGAAAACGATCCAGAAGCATTTGAATGTTCTGCCGGAAGAGGAACGGGAAATTTATGTGCGTTTGTCCGAGGTTTTAACGGACATTGCAAAACGGAAACATCCGGAGCGGGATTATGATGAATTATCCCAATTTTTGAAAGGAATGGAGAATTTAAAATGAAAAACACAGTTGCAACCTTCCGCAAAGCGAAGGAAGAAGGAAAGAAGCTGTCCATGCTGACAGCCTATGATTATTCAACAGCAAGTCTTGTAGATGCAGCAGGAATTAACGGTATTCTTGTCGGAGATTCACTGGGCAATGTCATCCTTGGATATGAGGACACGATTTCTGTCACAATGGAAGATATGATCCATCACGGTGCTGCCGTGGCAAGAGGCGCTAAAAATGCCCTTGTCGTTGTCGACATGCCGTTTATGTCTTATCAGGGTTCTGTCTATGATGCCCTGAATAATGCAGGACGCCTTATGAAAGAGGGCAGAGCCAATGCGGTTAAACTTGAAGGCGGAATTGAAGTTGTTCCTCAGATTAAAGCCATTGTTCAGGCAGGTATTCCGGTCATGGGACATCTGGGACTGACACCTCAGTCTATCAACGCTTTTGGCGGCTATAAGGTACAGGGTAAGGATGAGGCAGCGGCTCAGAAACTTCTGGATGATGCAAAGGCACTGGCTGAAGCTGGCGTATTTGCCATCGTTCTCGAATGCGTGCCATCTGCACTGGCCACACTGGTGACCGAGGCCGTAGATGTGCCGACGATCGGAATCGGAGCCGGAGCTGGATGTGACGGACAGATTCTTGTATATCAGGATATGCTCGGAATGTTCTCAGATTTTACACCGAAATTTGTAAAACGTTATGCGAATATCGGTGAAGCGATGAAGAATGCATTCCAGTCTTACATTGAAGAAGTGGCAGAGGGCGTTTTCCCTGCGGAACAACATGGATATGGAATTTCTAATGAAGTCATTGAAAAATTATATTAGGAGGCAGCTGTGATGCAGATAGAAAAGACTGTGGCCGGTGTGAAAGCACAGGTCAGAGAATGGAAAAAAGAAGGCTTAAGTGTTGGATTTGTTCCGACAATGGGCTATCTTCATGAGGGACATAAAAGTTTAATTGACAGAGCTGTTCAGGAAAATGACAGAGTTGTTGTCAGTGTTTTTGTCAATCCGATCCAGTTTGGACCGACAGAAGACCTGGAGAGTTATCCGAGAGATTTAAATGCGGACAGTATCCTTTGTGAAAAAGCCGGTGCGGCACTTGTTTTTGCACCGGAAGTATCCGAGATGTATGCGGATAATTTTACAACATTTGTGGATACAAGCGGTGTGACAGAGGAACTTTGTGGAAAAAGCCGTCCGATTCATTTCAGAGGTGTGTGTACAGTTGTAAATAAATTATTTAATATTGTCACACCGGATAAAGCTTATTTCGGTGAAAAGGATGCACAGCAGCTGGCAGTGATTCGCCGTATGGTGAGAGATCTGAATATGAATGTCACTGTTGTCGGATGCCCGATCATCCGTGAAGAAGACGGATTGGCAAAGAGTTCAAGAAATACCTATTTGTCTGCAGAGGAACGTCAGGCAGCATTAGTACTCAGCAAGGCTGTTTTTGCCGGCAAGGCGATGATTGCTGACGGAGAGACAGATGGAGATAAAGTCCTTGATGCGATGAAGCAGATCATTTCGGCTGAACCGATGGCCCGAATTGATTATGTGGAAATGGTAAAATGGGATACGATTGAAGTTCACCATAAAGTGGACTGTCCGGTTTTAGTAGCTATGGCAGTATATATTGGAAAGACCCGATTGATCGATAATTTTATACAGGAGTAATGAATATGATAATGACAATGTTAAAAGGAAAAATTCATCGTGCGACAGTAGTTCAGGCAGAACTTGATTATGTGGGAAGTATCACAATTGATGAGGCACTGATGGAGGCTTCCGGAATTTCAGAATATGAACAGGTACAGATTGTAGATGTTAACAATGGACAGCGTTTTGAAACTTATGTTATCGCAGGCGAGAGAAACAGCGGAATGATCTGTCTGAACGGTGCAGCTGCACGTATGGTTCAGGTGGGCGATAAGATTATTATTATGTGTTACTGCGGCATGTCACCGGATGAGATGGAAGGCTATGCACCAAAGGTTGTCTTTGTGGATGAGGAAAACAAAGTAAGCAGAATCACACGTTATGAGAAACACGGACTTCTGTCTGAAATGGGTGAGGTAGGCTGATGCTCAGAGGAAAGACAGTTGTTCTTGGCGTGACAGGAAGTATTGCGGCTTATAAGATTGCCGGACTTGCAAGTTCTCTTGTAAAACTTCACGCGGATGTTCATGTGATCATGACAAAAAATGCTACAAATTTTATTCATCCGACAACATTTGAGACACTGACAGGAAATAAATGTATGGTCGATACTTTTGACCGGAATTTTCAGTTCAATATTGCACATGTTTCACTGGCATCCCGGGCCGATGTATTTCTGGTGGCACCGGCATCTGCTAACATTATTGCCAAAATGGCTTATGGTATTGCGGATGATATGCTCAGCACAACAGCGATGGCGATGACCTGCCCGGTCCTTGTTTCACCGGCGATGAATGTGAACATGTTTCACAATCCGATTCTTCAGGATAATCTGGCAAAACTAGAGCGTTTTGGAAAAATCATTATTCCGCCGGATCGGGGCTATCTGGCCTGCGGTGTTACCGGAGACGGAAAGATGCCTTCGGAAGAAGTTCTTCTGAGTTATATTTTAAGAGAGATCGCATGTGAAAAAGATCTTAAAGGAAAAAAGATTCTTGTGACAGCGGGGCCGACCCAGGAACCTTTAGATCCGGTACGTTATCTGACGAACCATTCGACAGGAAAAATGGGCTATGCCATCGCACGTCAGGCCATGCTTCGCGGAGCAGATGTGACACTGATCAGCGGACCGGTATCCATTGCACCGCCGCCATTTGTAAAAGTTGTTCCTGTTATACGTGCAGCGGAAATGTTTGAGGCAGTCAAGGCACGTTTCGAGGATCAGGATGTAATCATAAAAGCAGCGGCAGTAGCCGACTATCATCCGATATCTGAGGCAGAGGATAAAATTAAAAAATCAGATGCACAGATGTTCCTGGAACTCGGACGTACGACGGATATTCTGGCCTGGCTTGGACAGCATAAAAGACAGGATCAGGTCCTTTGCGGTTTTTCAATGGAAACAAGAGATGTGATTGAAAATTCTTCGGCAAAGCTTGCTAAAAAGAATGCGGATATGATTGCCGCTAACTGTTTAAAAGAAGACGGAGCAGGTTTTGGAACAGATACCAATCATTTAATTCTTATTGAAAAAGATAAAGTAGAAGATTTGCCTCTTTTATCAAAAGAGGAAGCAGCAGATCGGCTTCTGGACGCACTGAAACAGATCTGGGAAGAAAAAAACATCTAAAAAAGAGGAGAGTGTCATCGATGATTGCTGCAGTTGATATTGGAAATTCAAATATTGTTATCGGTCTGATGGACAACGAACGTAAGGTTCAGTTTTCGGTAAGAATTCGTTCAGATAAACAGAAAACCAAGGAAGAGTTTATGATTGAACTGAAGAACCTCATGGATATTTATCAGGTGAGTTTTGAGGGGCTTCAGGGAGTGATCATATCCTCGGTTGTGCCGGGACTGACAGATGTTGTTCGAAAAGGGATGGAGCAGATGACAGGAATTTCACCTTTCGTTGTCGGTCAGGGGATGAAGACCGGAATCCGTATTGCGACGGATCATCCGGCCAGCCTTGGAGTGGACTTGGTCGTGGATGCGGTTGCAGCTTCCGAGGAATATGAGGGACCTTTGATCATTTTTGATATGGGTACAGCGACAACCTGCTCAATCGTTGATGAGAAGCGGTCCTATCTGGGAACGCTGATCATGCCGGGAATCAAGATTTCTCAGGATGCGCTGACAGAGCGTACATCCCAGCTTCCATACATTCGTTTCGAGAAACCGAAGCATATTATCGGAAAAAACACGATCGAAAGTATGCAGAGCGGATTGATTTACGGCAATGCGTCTATGCTGGACGGACTTATTGATATTTTGAAAGAAGAGCTTGGAAAGGATGCGACTGTACTGGCGACAGGGGGTACTGCCGGTATGATCGTTCCTCATTGCAGGCATGACATTGTTTATGAACCGGATTTATTATTGAAAGGTTTATGGTATATCTATCAGAAAAATGCAAAAGAATCCTGATAAAAGCGGGGGATGGGAAGAAACTTCTCGTCCCTCATTTTTTTCATCAAATTGACACCTATTCTATTCGATGATAAAATCAAGAGGATATATATGACAAATTTAAGGAGGCAGAATAATGGATAATTTTGTAATTACGATCAGCAGAGAATACGGTTCCGGCGGAAGACTGATTGGACAGGCACTGGCTGAACGTCTGGGTATTGACTTTTATGATAAGGAAATGAT
>JAEDDO010000231.1 GCA_016298055.1 Frisingicoccus sp. | reverse complement strand
AATTCTTAAGGAAAGTATCAGATTCAGAGCAGATAATAAAAGAGCAGTTCTGGAAAAAATAGAACTGCTCTGAATGTGATTCTTTCTTATTGTACCAAGTCGCGGACGTTTAGCCGGGATGTATATGGGGATTGCTTTTCTCCCCCAAGCCGAAAAGTGAAATTTCTGCCTTACAAGCTATGGAAATTCCTATTGTTTTTTGAACAACAAAGAATTTTAGGCATGCTTCGCAGACTTTCCAACGGAAAGCCTGAAAAAAACGATATAAATATACTGAATTACCAATCATTCTGTGCATATGTCCTTCCGACTGGTTTCATGCTGCAGCAGCCACATGCGGGGCAGATTGTGATATCAAAATTCCAGACTACTTTCAACAGCTCTGCAATAGAAAGTCCTGTAAACCTCTGACGGAACTTTTGATGTCCCTGTAGTTTAAAAATGAGTTTTAGATTCTTCGCTTTTGAACGATTGTTCAAAAAACCATAATAACGTACTTTTTGAAAACTATGAGGCAGCACATGCATCAGGTATCGCCGAATAAATTCCTGATTGGTAAGAGTAATCTTGCGTTTGGGATCACCGGAACTTTTACCACGTGCTGAAAAAGTTACTTCCTTTTCAGTGACCGACAGGATCCGGTTGTTGGAGATGGCTATCTTATGTGTATATCTTCCAAGATATTCGAGGGCATTGCCAAATCCATTAAATGTTTCTTTTATGTAAGGACACCATTCTTTTGCATAAAGATCATTTTTGAATTCCTTCCACTCATAGGAGTTACGTAGTTTCTCGCAGGAGGAAGAGAAAGAAAGCTGTTTCTGTTGATACATGTGATCAAGACAGGAGAGGTATTTGCCTTTAAATTTATCCCTGAGTACTTTAACCGGAATAAAAAACTTGTCTTTTGACTTACGTATCTTTTGCTCCTGTGTGAGACCGCCGCCTGAAATGATACAATGCATATGCACATGGTAATCCAGTTCCTGATTCCAGGTATGGAGAACCTGAATGATACCGGGTGTTGCTCCGAGATACTTCTTATTGGCTGAAAGTTCCAGAAGTGTTTCAGCGCAGCATCTGTGAAGCAGACCATAAAGAGATTTCTGGTTACAGTAAATCAGGTGGTTTAATTCATGTGGGAGAGTAAACACTACGTGGAAATAAGAAGAGTCAATGACTTCTGCCCTGCGCTTATCTACCCAGATTTCTTTGTTAACAGCCTGGCAGTTCGGGCAATTCCGGTTGCGGCAGGAATTATTGTGAATCTCGATATGTCCACATTCTGTACACTCACTGATGGAATACCCCAGAGTTCCGGATTTACAATCCATGATGGCTCTGGAAGCTTTTTTCTGTATATCGGATTGAAAAAAATCCGAATTACAATAATCCGCATAAGAAAAATCCCAAATCTGCTGTATCTTAGACTTATTCATGGAAGGTACCTCCCATCTTATCAAAGGGGCTTGGGGAAGCCGAAAGGGTGCGGGCAGACAGATGCACATAAATTAAAGTAGAGGAGATGGAACGGTGACCCATAAGATTTTTTAAAGTTAGCAGATCCGTACC
This sequence comes from Frisingicoccus sp., assembly GCA_016298055.1. Taxonomy (GTDB): domain Bacteria; phylum Bacillota; class Clostridia; order Lachnospirales; family Lachnospiraceae; genus Frisingicoccus. The sequence continues at coordinate 1,006 of JAEDDO010000231.1, read as the reverse complement.
GTCTTCGTAATGATAGGTTGCGAAGGCATGACGGAAAGTGTGGCAGGTGAAGCGGTGTTCCCAGCCTAGTTCCCTCTCATGAGAACGGATAAAATCAGGAACACTCTGATGGTCAATCGGCTTGGAGGGATTTCTTTTCTGAGGAAAAAGCCAGTCCTTTGGACGCTTCTCAGGAGGGAGAGAATACCAGTATTGCAAGATAAGCTGCCAGGCATTTTCTGAAAGCTGGGCATAACGGTCAGAGCGGCTCTTTGAAGCACGGATATGGATGCGGTTTCTTGAATGTTCGATGTCGGAACATTTCAAATGACGGACTTCACCAATACGGAGTCCAGCAGAGAACATCAGACAAAGAAGGGCTTTAAATTTAAGGTCAGAAATAGAAAAAAGGAAGGTCTGCATTTCTTCCCTGGTAGGGATAAAAGGGATATAGGAATCAAACCTACGGAAGGGAATCTGGTAGGGATCCCATTGTTTGTGAAGAACAAATATGGTGAAGAAACGCAGCTGGGAGATACAGCAATTTATCGTCCGGTCAGAAAGAGAGCGTTCTTTCTGGATCCAGAAGATGAAATTTCTCATTTCCTGCCAGGATACATCTTCCGGAGAAGTATGAATGACATCGGAAAGATACTGAAGGTATGCAGAGATATATGTAGAATAAGAAACAATGGTATGGTCGGTAAGACCGCGAAGGGAGAGCATCTCCCGAAAAGAATTTAAATGATCGTCCATAATGGAACCTCCTAAGTAAAAAATAAAATAACAGCAAGAACCAGACATTTATTTGGTTACTGGGCGGTGGACGATAAAATTTTTCAGATATGTAGTTGTTGAGTTTAAAAATCCATGATAAACTAAGCATAGCAGTTCTTGTGAATATGTAGTTGTTTTGTGTGGTAACTTAACAATACAACATATACACAAAAACTGCTATTTTTTTTTGAAAAAAGTAGTGGTTTCACGTACTTAGGGCTAGCCGTCGCGCTAGCGACTTGGTACAATA
>JAEDDO010000056.1 GCA_016298055.1 Frisingicoccus sp. | reverse complement strand
CTCATATCAAATTATACATGAATTTGGCCCATTTAACAAGTTTCAGTTCCACGGCATTTCTTACAGTTTTCCGTCATTACGTCCGAAAAAAATAAAAAGTGCCGGCATCGAAGCCGCAACAGGTGCAAAATATCGAAAACAACCGTTAACCGGTGATGCAATACAAGTACAGATCATAATCAATAAAGCAACCACCGGAATGAGTTCGGAAATCTGTTTCTTTCTTAACAGTTCAAATCCTATCAGCACAATGATCCATGTATATAACGCAATTTTGTTCGTCAGATTCAAAACCGGAATCTTATCCCACAGATTTGCCCAATGATTTAAGAGCTGTCTTCCCGTCTCCATGGCTTCGATATAATGAAAAGAAAAATATTCTTTAAAGGCGTCTACCTCAATCCAGTCAAAAATCGTCATACCACTATTATAATTTCCGGCTCCATAAGCAAATCCATTATTAAAGGCGTAATATCCGTAACTTTGACCGATGGCCGCCTCCAGATACGTCACCGGATATTTAAAAAACATCTTCGCCCATACAATAAAATAATTTTTCAGATCTTCACCGGTTGCATCCCCATTCCAGTTATCTTTGATCGGGTCTGAAATCAAAGGATCATATCTTTCAGGCATAGATTCATAATCCAGAACTCGACCGATCAGTTCTCTTTCCTCATCCGTGATCGTATCATAATGATACTTGACGGTTCGTGCCGTCTGCTGAAAAGGAATGGCAAGTGCTTCTTTACTCGATGCGGGGATGACCCCCATATAATTTACAATAAAACTGTTAAAAATAAAATAAACCGACAGTAATGCTGCAATCCCGATACTGTAATAAAGCTTCTGCCTTTTTGCGATCAGGAAAATAATAACAAGCAATGTAGCCGGAGCTGCCACATACACACAATTATTTCGGAATAAAGATAGCACAAGTGCAGATATACCATATAAAATCCAGTGCTTATTTTTAAGCTTTCCTGCCTTACCATAAAAAATCAGTACAATCGTATTCATTATGTACCAGACAAATAATGCTGTACAGAATGTATCTTTAAACGCATGTTTGGCATATGCTCCCCACACCGGCGTCACCGCATAGAACAAAAGTACTCCAAAATAAATGATCCGTTTGAGTCCTGCCTTTTTGAGCATAGAAACACATTCGGCATAAATCAGTGCCATCAAAACATCACGGATGACAACAAAAATGAAAATACCCAGATTTTCACTGCCCAGCTTCACACCAATCTGATAACATACACCCAATACACAAGAAGATAACCAGGGATCGTGATTACTCCGCGCCCAGATTCCCAAATAAGAACTAAGCTGTCGATATACATCCCAGTCCATGCTGGCCGGATAATACGTTATTACCCATGGAAGCCAGAATATAAGAATAAAACAAAAACTGAAAATAAATATATGTCTCTCAATAAATCTGTCTGTACGACTGCCCTTTTCAGCCGCCATATGATTAAATCCTTTCAGTAGCCAATAGGCCGCAATGTAAAATAATACTGAAAAGACAACCATAAGAAGAACAAAAAGAAGAATACCTTTTATCCCCGGAATCAAGGTCAGACTGTCCGTTAAATGCATCGATATGCCTGCTGTATTAAGAAAACCAAACAATAGAGAAATAATATACAGTAATGGCTTCATAAACATTCTCCTATGCCTTATTTATTCTTCTTATAATCATAAAAGACTGTATTTTCTTCCAGTATATTAAATTTTCCATCTTTAAATTCTACAATTGTCACACCACAGTTTCTCTGGAGTGATCCCATCCAGAAATCTTTAATTTCATTTTTTCTGACATAGCGCATTAAAGCCTTATTAATGGCACCATGCGCAACAATCATAATTCTCTCATTGTCTTTATGTTTTTCGATAATTTCTTTCATAAAATCTGCTGCACGTTCACTGATCTGCTCAAACGTCTCTGCCCCTTCCGGTGCTTCATAAAGCTCCGGTGCATCAAAAAATGAAACAAATTTACTGTTTTTGTCTCCTCGAATCTTTGTAAAGTCTGCACCTTCAAGTTCACCAAATCCAATTTCTTTGATTCTCTCATCAACAACAACTTCGATGTCTCTGCTGCCCTTAAGAATACACGCCGTCTCATAAGCACGTTTGAGCGGACTTGAATAAATCGCGTCGAAATGAATATTTCTCATACCCTCTTCGGAATCATAGGCCACTTTACGACCTTCTTCTGTCAATTCGATGTCCGCCCATCCCTGAATTTTCTTTTCTTCATTCCAATACGTTTTTCCATGTCTGATAATATATAATTCCATAATCCTATCCTTCCTTTTTTAAATCTTTTAACCATTGTTTCATAATTGCTTCATAGCCCAGATCCCCGCCATGATAAAACACCTGATCTGCCACACCGTCAGGAAGATACTGCTGTTTTACCCAGTGATTCTCAAAATTGTGGGCATATTGATAACCTATACCATGACCAAATTTTTTTGCCCCTTTATAGCTTGCATCCTGAAGATAAGAGGGAATCGGTTCCGTTTTATGATGTTCGACCCAGGACAAGGCCGAATTGATTGCATTATATGCTGCATTGCTTTTCGGAGCACTGGCTACATAAATTGCAGCCTGTGCAAGCGGGATCCTGGCCTCCGGCATTCCAAGACGTTCTGCTGCCTGCGCTGCACTGACTGCCACAACAAGGGCCTGAGGATCTGCATTACCCACATCCTCCGCCGCACAGATCATAATTCTTCTTGCAACAAAAGCCACATCTTCACCGGAATAAAGCATCCGGGCCAGATAATAGACTGCGGCATCCGGATCAGAGCCCCTCATACTTTTTATAAAAGCTGAAATGGTATCATAGTGATTATCCCCATTTTTGTCATATAACGTTACCCGCTTCTGAATACATTCCGCCGCCACATCCAGCGTTATATGAATGCTTCCATCTTCCGAAGGCTCTGTCGTCAAAATTCCAAGCTCAACAGCATTCAAAGCCATACGGGCATCTCCGTTACTCATATCCGCAAGAAATTCCAATGCTTCATCTGTAATATCCGCATGATAAGCACCCATGCCCTTTTCCACATCATACACAGCTCTTCGAAGCAATTCCTCAATATCTTTTTTTTCTAACGGCTCCAGCCGAAATATCACCGATCGGGAAATCAACGCACTATTGACTTCAAAATAAGGATTTTCTGTTGTAGCTCCGATCAAAATAACCGTTCCGTCTTCCACAAAAGGAAGAAGATAGTCCTGCTGACTCTTATTAAACCGATGAATTTCATCGACAAAAAGAATCGTTTTCTGACCGTACATTCCACGCCTGTCCTTTGCGTCTGCCACAACCTGTTCCATATCCTTCTTTCCTGCAACAGTGGCGTTCATCTGAGTAAAAACGGCCTGAGTCGTGTTTGCAATGACCCTGGCAATTGTCGTCTTTCCTGTTCCCGGAGGTCCGTAAAGAATAATAGAACTGAGCTTATCTGCCTTAATTGCCCGATATAAAAGCTTATCCTTTCCCAGAATATGCTTCTGCCCGACGATATCATCCAGTGTCTCCGGACGAAGTCTTGAAGCTAAAGGTGATTCTTTTTCCATCATGTTATTTCTCATATAATCAAATAAATCCATTTTTTTCACCCATAGACTATTCTAACATTGGTCTCCTTTATCTGCAATTCAAAAAAATTAATAATAGTTTTATAATTGTTCAGCGTATTTTCATTGCCAAACCTCTATAATTTGATAAAATATAAATATACTGCCGTAAAAGGGGATTATTTTATGCCAGGACTAATTACAAATTATTTGTTCGGCGAAAGGACCTATCAGTCCCTGTCTCCGAATTATTTAAAAGAAATCATAAGAAAAAATCCAAACACATATCGAATGGGACTTCAGGGTCCGGATATCTTCTTTTATTATCTGAATAGCTATATGCGTAAACGCGAAAACAATATATGCAACATTATCCATGAGAAAAATACCGGTGCCTTTTTTGAAAATATGATTGAATATGCCATGATTCTCGATACACAAGACAGGGAGATCTGTCTGTCTTATATTGCCGGTTTTCTCTGTCATTACGCACTTGATACGCATACGCATCCATATCTGCGTTTTCGCGTGGATATGGATTACAGTGAATATCCGGAACGATGCTGCATACCATTTTACTATCGGCACATCGAAACTCTGATCGATACCCTGCTTTTAAAACGTTTAAACCATATGGAACCTTTCCAGTTGAATCTGGAAGCTCTTGTTTCACTGAATAAAACAGATCGAAGAAATATTGCTGACTGCCTTTTATATGCGCTTCGGACGACCTATCACTATCGTCTGTCCCGTAAAACCATCTTAAAAGTTATTCGTTCTGTACGACGCACATGCACATTTCTCCAGACGAATCCTCAGATACATCAGAAAGCACTTCGCCTGATCCGAAGACGTCTTCCATTTTCATCATCAAAAATGTGCTTTATCTTTCCTGAATATCATGGCGATCCCCATGATTATCTGAATGAAAATAAACAGACATGGTACTCCATAAGTGATCATGCACCACATACAGAATCTTTCTATGAACTTCTGAATGATGCGGCGATTTACAGCACACAGATTCTTGAAAATTTCGATGATTATCTGGCATGGAACGGAAACCGTGACAATCTTATGCAGATTATCGGCTCTAAATCTTACTATACAGGTGAAGAATGTTAGTCTAAAAGACAGGACAGGTCCCTTTACGGAACCTGTCCCTACTTTTTGAGGAAATCTTTTACAATATACACCGGACGGTCTTTTGTCTCTATATAGTTTTTTGCCAGATAATGTCCGATGACACCCGTACATAAAAGCTGTATGCCTGATGTAAACAGGACAAGAGAAGCCAATGTCGGGAAACCGGCCACCGGATCTCCCCAGATCAATGTCTTTACAACAATAATGATCATAAACAAACCGGATAATACACATAACAAAATGCCCGCAAGGGATACAACCGTCAATGGTACAGTAGAAAAAGCTACGATACCATCAATAGCATAAACAAACAATTTCCAAAATGACCATTTAGAAACACCGTTTGCTCTTTCTTCCACCTGATAAGGCATATAAAATGTATTAAATCCTACCCAGGAAAAAATGCCTTTGGAAAATCTGCATTTTTCAGGCATTGAACAGATAGCATCCACAACCTTTCTTTTTAAAAGTCGAAAATCACTCGCCGAACGCACCATCTCCATCTCTGTCATTTTGTTAATAATTTTATAAAAACAATTCTTAAAAAATGACAGGATCCGTCCTTCTTTTCTTTCTTCCTGATAAGCAGCCACACTGTCATATTCCGGATGTTCATTTAAAATAGACATCATCTCAAGAATATATTCCGGCCTCTGCTGGAGATCCGCATCAATAATAGACACAAAATCCCCTTCCGAATGTTGAAGCCCTGCAAGTAATGCTGCTTCTTTTCCAAAATTTCTTGAGAAACTGATAACCTTAATCTGATACGGTGAATTTTTATAAATATTCTCTAATCGCCGAAAAGTCTCATCCCTGCTTCCGTCATTGACAAAAATAAGTTCTGTATCTTTCATTAAGTTTCCGAATACATGAACGATCGTGTCATAAAAAAGCTCCACATTGTCCTCTTCATTATAGCATGGAATGACAACAGATAATAACAACCTACTTCTCCCTTTCACTCTTCATCTTAATACATGGACATTAAACGGCTGATCAGGAACTGATATTCGTTGATTGTCTTCTCCATCGCCAATCCTTCATCAATATCAAAATCCACATAATTGCCGCCTTTTAAACAAATAACACGGTTTGTCTCGCCTCTGTGGAGCAGGTCAATAGCGTAGCCGCCCATCGTAGCTGCCGTCACTCGGTCTCTGGCCGTAGGGGAACCTCCACGCTGAATATGTCCGAGGATTGTCGCCCGGGTCTCAATACCTGTTGCCGCCTCAATACGACGAGCCAGACGATTCGTATGCCCTACACCTTCCGCATTAATGATCACGTGATGTGTTTTTCCCTTTGCACGATTATGCATGATTGAATCAATAAGATCCTGTTCATCAAATTCATCTCTCTCAGGTATAAGAATGCCATCCGCACCATTGGCCATCTGGCACCAGAGTGCGATATATCCCGCATTTCTTCCCATAACCTCTATAATACTGCAGCGCTCATGAGATGTTGACGTATCCTTGATCTTATCAATTGCACTCATAGCCGTATTCACGGCTGTATCAAATCCAATCGTATAATCTGTACAATTAATATCAAGATCGATTGTTCCCGGAATAGCGATCGTATTAATTCCCAGATCGGAAAGTTTCTGAGCACCTCTGAAAGAACCGTCACCGCCGATAACAATAAGTCCGTCAATTCCATTCTCCCTGAGAATCTCTGCACCTTTTTTCTGACCTTCCTTTGTCTCGAATTCCTTGCAGCGTGCAGTAAACAAAATCGTTCCGCCAAGGCGCGCAATTTCAGATACCATACGTGAATCCATATCAATAATTTCATTATTTAATAAACCGGCATAGCCTCTTTTTATTCCCTTAACTTTCATGCCGCTGGCAAGAGCCGTTCGAACGACCGCACGAATCGCCGCATTCATTCCAGGAGCATCACCACCGCTGGTTAAAATACCTACAGTTTTTACGTCGCGCATAAATGTTCCTCCTATCCTTTCAATTACTTATGAACCATTTTAACACTCTGCCCCTGACCGGACAAGCTATTTTCATCGATTTTATGATGATATCTGATTATTCCCCAAGATTCATTCCCTTAAGCACAGGAAAATCATGAATAATCTCAAATCTTGTATACGTTCCCTGTTTGATTTCCAAATGCCATATATTTGTCACATCCATACCGAGCAGATGGCACATAATGCATTGCATCGCACCACCATGACCAACAAAAAGCACCCTTTCATCTTCCCCAAATTGAAGTCGGTTCCATGCGTTAAGTACTCTTGTGCTAAAATCTGTAAATTTTTCTCCACCTGTCGGCGGACAATGAATCCAGTCCTCAGCCATCGCTTTATAATCCTCCGGATAACTCGCTTTGACTTCCTTGTAATGTTTTCCTTCCCACGCTCCGAAATTCATTTCATTAAAATCTGATATAAACTCCCATTTCGGTCTTATATCCGATTGTTCCTGACATGCTAAAATTCTCTCTGCTGTTTCCCGTGTCCGTCTCAAGCCGGACACGATCACTCTGTCAAAACGGACTTCCTTTAGCATTTTTCCAACCCAATCTGCCTGAATTTCTCCTTTTTCTGTAATCGATACATCCAGACTTCCATAATAAACACCTTTTACATTGCACAGTGTTTCACCATGCCGAACCATATATAACTGCATAATTTCTCCAACTATAAAAAGAGGCTGCTGCAGCTACAAAACTGCAGACAGCCCTGTTTATTTTTTATTTTTCTGCAAATCTCTTTGCCTGTTCCTGAATCAAATCCACATCATCAAAATAATTGATCTTCATGGCACTCTTCACTTCTGCTAAAGTCTTGGCAGCTATTTTTTCTGCTTCGATACTTCCTTTGCGAAGAATTTCATAAATTTCAGGAATGTGTTTCTCGAGTTCTTTTCTGCGGGCGCGAATCGGTTCCAGTTCTTCCTGCATAATACAGTTCAGGAAACGTTTTACCTTCACATCGCCAAGACCGCCTCTCCGGTAATGATCTTTAAGCGCATCCAGATTTTCATATTCCGGCAGATATTTTTCAAAATGCTCATCCCGGCAGAAGGCATCCAGATAAGTAAATACGGCATTGCCTTCAACACATCCCGGATCAGATACTTTCAAATGATTCGGATCGGTAAACATTCCCATGATTTTTTTCTGAACATCCTCCGGTGAATCGGACAGGTAAATACAGTTGTTTAAGGATTTGCTCATTTTCGCCTTACCATCTGTTCCCGGAAGTCGACAGCATACCTGAGTTTCCGGAATCAACGCCTCAGGCTCAACAAGCACTTCGCCGTAAACAGAATTGAATTTTCGTACAATTTCACGTGTTTGCTCGATCATAGGAAGCTGATCTTCGCCGACAGGTACTGTTGTTGCCTTAAACGCAGTAATATCTGCGGCCTGACTGATTGGATAAGTAAAGAATCCAACCGGAATACTTGCTTCAAAATTACGCATCTGAATTTCAGCCTTAACTGTAGGATTTCTCTGAAGTCGAGATACTGTAACCAGATTCATATAGTAAAAACTCAGTTCTGTAAGTTCCGGAACCTGAGACTGAATAAATAAAACCGACTTTTCCGGATCCAGTCCACAAGATAAATAATCCAGTGCAACCTCAATAATATTCTGACGCACCTTCTCCGGATTATCGGCATTATCTGTCAATGCCTGGGCATCCGCAATCATTATAAAAATTTTATCATACTCTCCTGAATTCTGGAGTTCCACACGACGTTTCAAAGATCCCACATAATGTCCGACATGGAGTCTTCCTGTCGGCCGGTCTCCTGTTAAGATAATCTTTTCCATTGTAAACTTCTCCTTGACTTTTATTCTTCCATAACATGTTCAAAAGCAACTTTAAACATTTCTTTTATATGTTCATCTGCCAGTGAATAATATCGTACTTTCCCGTCTCTGCGGGTCTTAACCAGTCTGGCCTGCTTTAAAAGCCTTAATTGATGAGATACGGCAGACTGATTCATCTCAAGAAGCTGGGCCAGATCACTGACACATAATTCCGACTCACTCAGAGCACAAATAATCTTTGCCCGTGTCATATCCCCGAAAGCCTTGAATAACTCTGCCACTTCAAACAGATCATCCTCCGGAGGCATAGCACTTTTCACCTTAGATACCAGACTGTCTTCCATAATCTCTACTTCCCTTCGATCGCATGACCATTTGCTTTTAATACATCCACTACCTGATACACATACTTGCTGCATATCTCATCTGTTTCCGCTTCAACCATAACACGGAGTAAAGGTTCTGTTCCACTCTCCCGGACAAGAATACGTCCTGTATCTCCAAGAGACTGTTCAACGCCTTTCACAGCTGCCTGAACATCCGGATCCTGTTCTGCCGCTTTTTTATCATGCACACGCACATTTACAAGAAGCTGTGGATAAATCTTTACCGGTTTAATAAGCTCTGAAAGTTTTGTCTTCTTTTCAAGCATGACTTCCATAATCTTCAAAGATGTAAGGATACCATCGCCTGTTGTTGCCAGCTTACTGAAAATAATGTGTCCGGATTGTTCACCACCGATGGAATGGCCATTCTGCACCATATTCTCATAAACATATTTATCACCGACAGCTGTTTTTTCGTAGCGAATACCTTCTTTATCAAGCGCACGATAAAGTCCAAAGTTTGACATTACTGTTGTAACAATTGTATCATTATTCAGTGTACCATTCTCATGCATATATTTTCCACAGACATACATGATCAAATCGCCATCCACAATATGACCTTCATCATCAACAGCTATACACCGGTCTGCATCCCCGTCATAAGCAAATCCCACATCAAGACCCTTCTCCACAACAAACTTCTGAAGTTCTTCAATATGTGTAGATCCACAGTTCATATTAATATTTGTACCGTCCGGTTCTGCATGAATAACATAAGTTTTTGCTCCCAGTGCATCAAATACACTCTTTGCAATAGCAGATGCTGAACCGTTCGAGCAGTCCAGTCCCACTCTTTTATCTTTAAATGAACGGGTTGCTGTTGCGATCAAATGACCGATATACCGATTTCTACCCATGGCATAATCCACCGTACGCCCAATATTCTCTCTGGTTGCAAGCGGAAGCTCATCTATCTTTCCATCAATATAATCTTCAATGAGCTGTTCCACATCCGCCCCCATCTTATGGCCCATAGAATTAATAATCTTAATTCCATTATCATAATAAGGATTATGACTGGCAGAAATCATAATGCCACAATCAAATTCTTCTGTGCGAACAACATAGGATACACTTGGGGTTGTCGTCACGTGAAGAAGATAGGCATCTGCACCGCTGGATGTCAGTCCGGCTGCCAGAGCATATTCAAACATATAACTTGAACGACGTGTATCTTTACCTATAACGACTTGTGCTTTATGATCTTTTCCGAAATAATAGCCTAAGAAACGACCGACTTTAAAAGCATGCTCAACTGTCAGTTTCACATTAGCTTCACCGCGAAAACCGTCGGTTCCAAAATATTTTCCCATATTCTGTCTCTCCTAAATCAAAAAATAATTTCACATAGAATAACTATATCATACATTTTAAAATTTTTCACTGTTTTATTTTTAGCCCTTGACATGTATTTTATTTGTGATAGTATCATAATATACTTTATATAGTTTTTAATACTATATGTTATGTTTCTAATATGACAAACGGAAGGTGATTTTATGAAATTTAAACCAAAAGATCCTGGAAGTGCAATTACCCATTTTATTGGCTGGCTGATGGCTTTATTTGCGGCTGTACCTCTCATACTCAGAGCGTGTACGGTGCCTGATCCCATTCATGTTATTTCTCTCTCTATATTTATAGTCAGTATGCTCCTGCTATATGCAGCAAGTACGCTCTATCATTCACTGGATATCAATGAGAAAGTAAACAAACGGCTGAAAAAATTTGATCATATGATGATTTCCGTACTGATTGCCGGAACCTATACTCCGGTATGCCTCATTGCCATTCGAGGTAAAATCGGCTACACACTTCTCGCCATCGTGTGGGGAATTGCCATCTTTGGTATTATTCTCAAAGCTTTATGGGTAACCTGTCCGAAATGGGTATCTTCCCTGCTTTATATTGGTATGGGATGGACATGTGTTCTGGCATTTACCCAGATTCTGAACAGTCTTTCACGAGAAGCTTTTATGTGGCTTCTGGCCGGCGGTCTGATCTATACGATCGGTGGTGTCATATATGCACTTAAACTTCCGATTTTTAACAGCCGCCATAAAAATTTCGGTTCACATGAAATCTTTCATCTTTTCGTTATGGGCGGAAGTTTTTGCCATTTTGTGTTAATGTATAAATTTCTTGCTGTCATGCCTATTTATTAAAAATCAAAAGGGACAGGTCCTGCTTTCTTTCGTGCGGAACCTGCCCTTTTTATTCTCATTATTTATTTGGTACAAGAACTTTTGTGCCGCCCATATATGGCTGAAGTGCTTCAGGGATCTTAACAGTTCCATCTGCCTGAAGGTTATTTTCAAGAAATGCAATCAGCATACGCGGTGGTGCAACTACTGTATTATTCAGAGTATGTGCAAAATATTTATTGCCCTTTTCTCCATTTACACGGATACGAAGTCTTCTTGCCTGTGCATCACCCAGATTTGAACAGCTTCCGACTTCAAAATACTTCTTCTGTCTTGGGGACCATGCTTCTACATCCACAGACTTAACTTTAAGATCGGCCAGGTCACCGGAACAACATTCCAGTGTACGAACAGGAATATCCAGAGAACGGAAAAGATCAACTGTATTCTGCCACAGTTTATCAAACCACATTTTGGAGTCTTCCGGTTTACATACAACGATCATCTCCTGCTTTTCGAACTGGTGAATACGGTAAACACCACGCTCTTCAATACCATGCGCACCTTTTTCTTTACGGAAACATGGAGAATAGCTTGTCAAAGTTTTTGGCAGCTGTTCTTCCGGAATAATCTGATCAATAAATTTACCGATCATTGAATGCTCGCTTGTACCGATGAGGTAAAGATCTTCACCTTCAATCTTATACATCATGGCATCCATCTCTTCAAAGCTCATAACGCCTGTAACAACATCGCTGCGGATCATAAACGGAGGTACACAATAAGTAAATCCTCTGTTGATCATAAAATCTCTTGCGTAAGAAATAACAGAAGAATGAAGACGCGCAATATCTCCCATTAAATAATAGAATCCATTACCTGCAACTCTTCTTGCACTATCCAGATCCAGTCCGTCAAAGCTTTCCATAATCTGTGCATGATATGGCACTTCAAAATCAGGAACAACCGGTTCACCATATCTCTGAACTTCCACATTCTCTGTATCATTCTTTCCGATCGGAACTGACGGATCAATGATATTTGGAATCAGCATCATACACTTCTTTAAATCTTCTTCAACCTGCTTTTCTAAAGCTGTTAATTCATCGATTCTTTCACCTTCAGCTGCAATCTGCTTCTTGATCTCTTCAGCTTCTTCTTTCTTACCCTGAGCCATAAGGCCGCCGATCTGCTTAGAAACTTTCTTTCTATTCGCACGAAGTCCTTCAACTTCTCCTTTGATCTCTCTGTTTTTCTTATCCAGCTCGATTGCCTTATCAACTAATTCCAGTTTATGCTCCTGAAATTTATTACGAATATTCTGTTTGACAATCTCCGGATTCTCTCTGACAAATTTAATGTCTAACATATCCATTATCTCCTTGTTTCTATTATTGTAATGCTTTTAAAACAAACCGAATTTATAATGATTATAATACAAATTCCCTTATG
>JAEDDO010000230.1 GCA_016298055.1 Frisingicoccus sp. | reverse complement strand
GGTGTTATAAGCTTGAAGAGACTTCTTAATCATCATTTTTTAAGAAATTGGAGCTCCAAAATGATTAAAAAGTCTCTTGAGGCTTATTTTTTGCCCAAAATACAAAATTGTACTTTTTTAAAAACATTCTCAAAGGATGGCAACATTTTGCCTCGCCAGTCTGGATATAGTGTAAGGAGTTTTTCAAACCGACACAAAATCCAGAGAAATTTAAAAAAGTTACGTTACTACCTTGTAAAACAGCGTCCGAAAGATGGGTTAAGTGAGAGGAACTTTTTTGAAGATCCTTACACGAACCTTGACAACGGAGCAGCCTGTCCATAGTGATACCAGATTTGAATGTGCATCCAGCATGTCTTTTCTGGCAAATACGTCCCGGAAACATCGGAACCCGGTACAGGAACGGATATGGAATGAAAACAGGCAATGAAAAATGAAAGGAAGGAGGAAAACGGATGCAGGAGAAACTTACCGCATTGTATGAGCGTCTCAGCCATGATGATGACCTTATGGGCGAGAGCAACAGTATATCGAACCAGAAGCAGATGCTTTCAGAATATGCAGAATCCCATGGACTTACCCCATATATCCATTTTACGGATGATGGAATATCCGGCACAAGGTTTGACCGCCCGGGATTTGTCAGCATGATGGATGCCATCAAAGCCGGGCAGATCGGGACGGTGATCATAAAGGATATGAGCCGGTTGGGACGTGATTATCTGATGGTCGGTCAGATTCAGGAAATGCTGCGCCAGAAGCAGGTTAGGCTGATCGCTATCAATGATGGTCATGACAGTCTGAATGGGGATGATGATTTTCTTCCTTTCCGAAACATTATGAATGAGTGGTATGCGAAAGACACGAGCAAAAAGATCCGGTCTACCTTTAAGGCAAAAGGCAATTCCGGGAAGCACGTTGCAAGCACCACACCATACGGATATCTGAAAGACCCGGAAAATAAGGAACACTGGATCGTGGATGAAGAGGCTGCACAGGTTGTCCGCAGGATTTTTCAGATGACAATGGACGGATATGGTCCTTACCAGATCGCAAAGAAGCTGAAAGAAGATCAGGTGGAGATCCCGGCAGTACACATGGCAAGGCATGGGGCAGGATTATGGCAGGGAAGAGTGGACGAGATCAAAGACCCCTATGCGTGGGGTTCGTCGACGGTGGCAGGGATCCTGAAAAAGCGGGAATATCTTGGTCACACTGTTAATTTCAAGACCAGAAAGCATTTTAAGGACAAAAAGAGCCATTATGTGTCAGAAGATAACTGGACAGTATTTGAGGACACGCAGGAAGCGATCATTGATCAGGAAACCTTTGATAATGTCCAGAGAATCCGGAAGAATGTCCGCAGATACCCGGACGGATGGGGAGAAGCACATCCACTGACAGGGCTGATGTATTGTGCCGATTGCGGGGCAAAAATGTATGTGCACCGGGTAAATAATGGGAAAAGGATCCCTCAATATACCTGTTCTGCATATAGCAAAGTTCCGGTTGGAACACTCTGCCCGACACAGCACAGGATTAATGCGGATATTGTGATGGAGCTGATAAAAGACCTGCTGAAAGCTATCGCAGAATATTCCCATCTGAACCGGGAAGAGTTCATTGAGACAGTGAAGACAACACAGAATTCCCAGCAGTCCAGTGAGATCGTGAGGCTGAAAAACAGGCTGGCAGAAGCGAAAAAGCGTCTGCAGGAACTGGAAAAACTGATCTGCCGAATATATGAGGATAATATCCTCGGTAAGCTGCCGGACGAACGTTACGCAGTCCTTGATGGGCAGTATTCCAAAGAACAGAAAGAACTGACAGCGGAAATTTCAGAATTGGAAGCAGAGGTAGCCGGATATGAAAATGGCAGACGGTCTGCGGAAAGATTTATTGCACTGGTGGACAAATATCAGAATTTTGATGAACTGACCACATATATGCTGAATGAGTTCGTGGAAAAGATTCTGGTGCATGAGAGGGACAGGAAAGGAAGCCAGCAGACCACACAGGAGATTGAGATTTATTTTAATTTTGTGGGAAGGTATCTTCCACCGCATTTTGGAGAAGTCCAGCTGACAACGGAAGAGGAAGAAGAATTACGAAAGCGAGAAGCCAGGAAGGACAGGCTGCACCAGAATTATCTGAGGCGGAAGGCAAATGGAAAACAGAAAGAATACGAAGACAAAGTAAAAGAAAAAAGAAAAGCCGAGATCGAGGCGAAGAAGGAAGCAATCCGGCAGGAAGATATTGCGAAAGGTGTGTTTGTTCCAGTGTCGATGCTTCCGGCTGCAGAACCAAAGAAAGGGGTGGCAAATGCATGAAAGAATTGAAACCGATGATACATGATGAAAAGAACGGACTGGATTATATCCTTGTGGGAGATTATTATATCCCGCTGATCCGTGTGGCGGAAGAAACCAGAGATATTGGTTTCTATGGAAGCCTCCGCAGGAATTTTCTGAAAGACTACCGGCAGGCTTTGTATTCCCAGCTTATGCTGACTGGGAAGCTCTGGTCGTATCTGGCTGACCTGAATGAAATCTGCGTGGAACGCAGGGACAGCATGATGGATCAGAT
>JAEDDO010000229.1 GCA_016298055.1 Frisingicoccus sp. | reverse complement strand
TTTTAATATTTAGGTAACTGTTCAGAGCCAACCTCCAAAATGCTTCGCATTTCGTCGGTGTGGCGTATCCGCCAAATAAAATTTCAAAAACAGCCCTGAAAATGCAAGCACTTTACGCCTGTTTTATGAAATTTTGCTTGGCTCTGAACAGTTACATATTTAGAAAATTTTTCACGCTATTTTGAGCCACAAACTCCGTCCCCGATGGCTTCAAGTTCTTCTTTCCAGATTCTGGCTGACGCATCACTTGGCATCCGCCAGTCGCCTCTCGGTGAAAGGGCCACGGAACCGACCTTCGGTCCATCCGGCACACAGGAGCGTTTAAACTGCTGAATAAAGAAACGGTGGTAGAAATTCTTCAGCCATTTAAGAATAACTTCATCCTCGTAACGCCCTTTAAATGCCATCTTTGCCAGTCGATAAATTTTAGCCGGCGGACACGCAAAACGCATCATGTGATAGAGGAAAAAGTCATGGAGTTCATATGGGCCGACAAGATCCTCCGTCTTCTGAGAGATTTCACCTTCCTTCGGAGGAATAAGTTCCGGGCTGACCGGTGTATCTAAAATATCCAGAAGAACCTCTCTGAGATTTTCAGATTCGCATGTATCTGCATAGTACCGTACCAGATGACGCACCAGTGTTTTTGGCACGGAAGCGTTCACGCCATACATTGACATGTGATCCCCGTTATAGGTGGCCCATCCAAGCGCAAGCTCAGACAGATCGCCCGTACCGATGACCATACCGCCGCGCTGATTTGCAAGATCCATCAATACCTGGGTACGCTCTCTCGCCTGTCCGTTTTCAAAGGTCACATCATGATTATCCATATCCTGTCCGATATCCCTGAAATGAAGCGATACCGCCTCGCGGATATTGACTTCCATAAGCTTTGCACCGAGCTCATTGACAAGCTGACATGCATTATTGTATGTGCGGTCTGTTGTTCCGAAACACGGCATTGTGACAGCCATGATCTGTTTGCGGTCAAGGCCTAACATATCAAAGGCGCGGACCGTCACAAGAAGCGCCAATGTGGAATCCAGTCCTCCGGATATACCCACAACAGCTGTCTGACAATGGGTATGTGCCAGACGTTTTTTAAGTCCCATCGCCTGAATCGATAAAATCTCTTCACAGCGCTTCTGACGATCCTGTTCACCGGAAGGAACAAAAGGATTCGGATCGATAAATCTTCGAAGCTCAATATCCTTCATCTCCAGTTCAAAAGGCACCCACACATAATCCCGGTCTTCATTTTGAATAAAGGTGGTCATGCGGCGTCGTTCACTGTTCAGACGTCCCAGATCCAGATCTCCGTAAACGATACCTGTCTCAAAACGTTTCGACTCGGCAAGGCAGGTTCCGTTTTCACAGATCAGATTATGTCCCGGAAAAACAAGATCTGTTGTGGATTCTCCTTCTCCCGCACCTGCGTAAATATATCCGCAGATGAGTCGGGCCGACTGGCTGTTCACCAGTTCTTTGCGGTAAG
This sequence comes from Frisingicoccus sp., assembly GCA_016298055.1. Classification (GTDB taxonomy): domain Bacteria; phylum Bacillota; class Clostridia; order Lachnospirales; family Lachnospiraceae; genus Frisingicoccus. The sequence continues at coordinate 1,096 of JAEDDO010000229.1, read as the reverse complement.
CATCCTTTCCTGTGATCTCATCACTGGCAGAGACATTAAACATAACTGTCGCTCCTGCCAGAGCATGGGAAATGCTCGGCGGATTCGGTGCCCACAGGTCTTCACAGATCTCACCGCCCACGACAAGCCCCGGCACGGATGTACACTGGAATAAAAGCTGTGTTCCGAACCAGGTCTCCTGACCGGCCAGATGAATTCTGACCGGTTTTTTAGGACCTCTCTCAAAATGACGCGCCTCATAAAATTCCGAATAATTCGGAATGAAGGTTTTTGGAACAACACCAAGAATATTGCCGTCTTTAAATACGACCGCCGTATTATATAATTTTCCGTTCACTTCCAGCGGCATACCGACAACCGTGAGCATATCCTTGCCTTCCGAAGCTTTCAAAAGAACACCCAGCTCCTCCACGCATTTTTTTAAAAGCAGCTCCTGAAGAAAAAGATCACCGCATGTATAGCCTGTCAGGCAAAGCTCCGGAAATACAACCATTCCCGCTTCCTGATTCCACGCTTCCTCCATCATTTTTTCAATCTGTTCACGATTATATCTGCAGTCTGCCACCTGAATCTCCGGCGTTGCCGCTGCAACTCTGATAAATCCGTCCTTCATTCCTATTCCTCCATGCATTTACTGTTCTGCGATCTCACGCAGCTTACCATTTCTATAAGCCTTTAACAGAAGTTCCAGATCATGAATTTTTTGCTGGAGAATCTTTCCGTTATCTGTATCTGCCACATACTGACGATACGCCAGCTTCTCTATAATACTAATATTCTCGCAAATATCCGTTTCTTCGATAATTGCTTTTTCACGGCTCTCAAAAGGCAAATGGGTGACAAGCTTTAATCCATAAGAATTATAGACCAGCGTATATCCGGCAATTCCTGTCGTTTTCTGATAAGCCTTTGAAAAACCGCCGTCGATAATAAATAATTTTCCATTTCCCTTAATAGGGCTCTCACCTTTTTTAAGTTTTACAGGCATATGTCCGTTGACAATATGGGCCACCTGAGGATCAAGGCCAAATTCCCGAATAATACTGTCACAGACTTTTTCCGACATCTGCTCATTCTCGATCAATCTGTAATATGG
>JAEDDO010000228.1 GCA_016298055.1 Frisingicoccus sp. | reverse complement strand
TTCTCACCAAACTGACCGGTTTTAAACTGACCCGCGGCGCCCTCTGTGCCATGCGTCGTCCACAGCTTCCATCAATCGAAAATGTCTGCTCAGGTGCCCGCCGCATCGCCATTCTTGAAAATGTCATGAATCCGACCAATGTGGGAGCTATTTTCCGTTCTGCCGCAGCCCTGAACATTGACGCTGTCCTTCTCACTCCCGCCTGCAGTAATCCATTGTACCGGCGTGCCATACGTGTCAGTATGGGAACCGTCTTTCAGATTCCATGGACTTTTATCGGAGATGCTATGGATCAATGGCCATATCCCGGTCTGTCTCTCATAAAAAATCTCGGTTTTAAAACTGCTGCCATGGCCTTAAGTGACGATTCCGTCTCCATCGATGCCCCGGAACTGATGGCTGAAGAAAAACTGGCCATCATCCTTGGAACAGAAGGCGAAGGCCTCGCCTCCTGTACGATTGCCGACTGTGATTACACCGTGAAAATACCAATGTCCCACGGTGTGGATTCACTGAATGTGGCAGCTGCCAGTGCTGTTGCTTTCTGGCAGCTTGGAAGAAGCAGAACTTAAATCAACATAAAAAACTCTGTTTTAAATATTCTGAACCATATCCAGATACCTAAAACAGAGTTTTAAACTATTTAATCATTTTTACAATTTCAACCATCTCGGCACTATCCATACCGGCTTCCACATACAAAGAAAATTTATATTCGCCCTCGGTCCAGAGTGCCAGATGCATACACTCGGAATCCCCTTTCAACGTTATCTCAATTCCTTCTTCTGTAACCGTTTCTTCTTTTTCATAAACCGTATAATCACCGCTGATATCGCCTTCACAGATTCCCTTACGTACAAGAACTTTTTCTTCGCCTGAGCCCGTATAGAAGACCTGTATCAGATCAAGTCCATCTTCCTTCGCCATCTGAATCACTTTTTCAGAATAATCCCCGATGCTGTCCGGAACACTTAAATCAAACCCGGCCTGTGCGGCTGCCTCTTCAAGGGTCTGGCAATCTACGAAAGGATTGGCAATCTCTGCCCCGGACGATGTTTCCGTCTCCTCTGCGATCGTTGTCGGTGCTGTCTCCTTTTTGTTTCCCCCACATGCCGTAAAGGAAAATGCCATTACTGTGCATAACGCCAGAACTATCATTTTTTTCTTCATAGATACATACCTCCTTAAAAATCTTCTACAATAATTGCATTTGGATAGATTCTTTCCATTCGTTCATCAGGAAAATGTTCATCCATAAAAATATCCAATCAGGTCGATGCCTCTGCCCCTGTCGTATTTCTGACAGAATAACGGGCCATGGCAAAAGCTGAAACTGTCATATTAAATATCATAAATACAATCATTATCCATGTCAGTACAATCCCTGCTTTTTTCGGAATCTTTTCGATCCATCCCGAAAACAAAGGATAGAGCACTTTAAGCCAGACAACTGCCGCTATTCCCCAAAAAAAACAGTATAAAAGATTAATTCTTCCGCCCAGATTAAAGGGAATCTTACTGTAATCCCAGAAAACTGTCCCGAAAACAAGTTCTGTAAATACACTGCAAAAATACTCGTAGGCTCCGCCCAGCACCGTTCCGAATAAAAAAATATATCCGTCACTCCGGGTCCGGTACTGATAAAGAATTGCTGTCAACAAAACACAGCCAAATCCCCATACAATGCTGAAGGGACCGTAAACCACACTGCTTCGGCTCATGAGTTCTCCGGCTGTAACATAACAAAAAATCGTTTCTGTTATATCACCTAAAAAAGAGCCCAGAAAAAACAGACAGACCAGTTTGTAAAAAGAACAGCCGACGGCAAAAACTCCCGCCCTTTCCTTAGCCTCTTCCAAACGTTTTTCTTCATCCAGCTTTGCCTTTACAAGCGATCGGGCATCCAGCAGAGGATATGCTTTATTCAAATGCTTAAGGGTCCAGCCGGTCAGCCCTTCTCCCATCGTATCTGCCACATTCTGTAAACTTTCAGATACAGAGTAGAGCACCGAAGCCTTTTTGATATATAACCTTAAAGATAAAATGCCGACAATTGTTCCAATCAAATCCAGAAGAATAATAATTCCTGCCGCTAACAGAACAATCTCTCCAACCATCCTCGGGAAAAGTCGGACGAAATCCATAAGCAAGGGGTTTCCGATATTCACACACACAACCGCCAGTATACCCCATAATATGACATAGGGAATATTGACATGCCCGCCGAATTGAAAACGCCTTCTTGAATAATCCCACCACTTTCGATGAAATATCCGTTCCAGTACAAAACCGGTTCCCAGAGTCACAATAAACGAAAGAACAGTTCCTCCAAGAAATAAAAAAACAAGTCTATCTTTAAGTTCTGTTAGAAATAACGCAAATAATACCGCTACGATTCCGTAAGCAGGACAATAGGGCCCATATAAAAAACCAACATCGATAAACTTCTTTTCCCGCACTGCAGCAGCCACAGTTCCTGCTGCCCATCCAATGACAGAATAAGCCAGAAAGAAAAACAGCAGCTCATATAAAGAATAGGTCAATTCTCCGCCTCCTTCCTCATTTATTTTATTATAGCATGCAACTATTTTTTTAACAATTATTTCTCT
>JAEDDO010000227.1 GCA_016298055.1 Frisingicoccus sp. | reverse complement strand
GCATATTCCTAATTTGGCACAAGCACACAGGCGCAAAACCCGGGTTTAGGCTGATAGCAGTAGATGGTAAGATTTTTGCCAATCTCCGGGCTGTAATCAGAAAGTGTACGATTTGAACCATTCAAAGCCACATCGGCATAAGCAACAAGCCACTTCCTGTCGCCGTTTTTAAACACCTCATAAAAAGAACGGTTTAGCATCTTTTCAATAGGGATGCCCTCCACCACTTCCATTTGCTTGTTGCAGTAGCGGAAAATAAAGTCAACCCCGTGCCCGTTTTCATCAAAGATAAGTTCAATTACACAGTATGCAACGGGCATATTGTTTAAGATGTCGCATTTATCAAGAAAACTAAGCGGTAAAAGGTTTTCCACCTTAGCATTCTTTACATCCTGTTCCATTTCCTTTTTAAGTTTCCTATGGGTACTTAAGTATCTTGTTCTGCCCTGAAAAGTCTTTCCATCAATCATTGTATATACGCCGTCATGGCTTATATTTAGAATCTTGTCGCGGCGTACAATGGCATTTCTTGTAATGGAAATAAAACCATCTTTTGGAAGAAATGCAAGCACTTCCCTAAAGGGAGTTGAGGTTGAAACCTCAATACCGGGATCCTTGCAAACAATGGTTTTTCTGCCATGATGATAAATATATAGTATTTTCTCAATTTCTATGTCATTTCTTTTAAAAAATCTGTTAAGATCAGCCATAAATTTCCCTTCCCAGCACATAAATAATATGCTCATATTACCATTATGTTGCTTAAAATACAAGCTATAACGGGAAGATGCAACGATTTAATTGCATTTAAGGCATAAAAATTAACAAAAGAGACCTAAAAGCATGATAAGGCGCCCTCAGGCAATGTATTTCTTGTATTTTGTGCTATTTTATTGTATGATAAATTAGTTAAAGTGTAACATTTCGGATGATGAAAATCATCGTAAACATATGATGCGGGGATAAAATATTCCCCTATTGAACGGAGGAAATTGCAATGGAAAAATTCTGCGTGAAAGGATATCTAAAAAGAAGCGGGAAGCGAGTGCTTTCTATCCTTTTGTGTGCATGTATGATTGGAACGATGATTCCGATTACAGCAAGGGCAGAGACAGAAGGAACTTCTATGCCTTCAAACGGTGAGGTAACATGTACCTGTGCTAACCTTTGTACAGAAGATAAAGTAAACTCAGACTGCCCGGTCTGTGGGGCAGAAGAAGCTGATTTAAGTAAGTGCACAGGTAAGGTGCAGTCTGAAAATAATGAAAATCAGCTGAATACCGGTGAGAGTGAAGAGGCAAAAAACGAAACAGAATTAACAATCACTGCATGGGAGTGGATTGATGAAGAAGAATTAATAAATCCTGAAACCGGAATACTGGCTCTTCCTTTTGCAAATGAGGAAACCCCGGCATTCTTTGATGATGTTGTAGCATTACTGCCAACACAGATTCAGGCAACGGTAGTAAATGAAGAGGATATCGAAGCAGAAGCTGCATCGGAGACCATCACCCTGGGAGACTGGTCATGTGAGGAGTATCCAAAAGAAGGTGCATATAGTGGCAGCTATACCTTTGCTGCAGCTTTGCCGGAAGGTTATATTCTTTCTGATGAAGCTAAGGCACTTAACGTTTTGGTGGAGCCTGGCGGAGCACAGATGTTGAATATTACAGGCGTTAGCTACCTCTCCTGTGATGAAAATGGCACAAATTGGACGAAAAAGACCTGTAACGATGCTATCGAAGTGACAAGCGAAAAAACCGCATGGGGAACTAGTAGAGACGAAACTTGGTATGTGGTGCAGGGTGAAGTGAAAATCAATACAAATGTCAAAGTTTTGGGAAATGTTCACTTGATTCTGACGGATGAAAGTAGTCTAGATGTTCAAGGAAGCATTCTTGTGCAAGAGTCCGAAAACAGCAGTCTTACTATCTATGGACAGTCGACACCGGAGGTGGATGAAGAAGGTCACTTGACTAGCAACACGGGCAAGCTCAAAGTTAGTGGAAAAACAAATAATTTTAGTGGAATTGGTGGTGGAGGCGTAACTGGTAAAGTAAGTAATGCAGGATCCATTACTATTAATGGCGGCGTTATCTACGCCACCGGGGGATCAGGCGGAGCCGGCATCGGCGGCGGTTATCATGGAAATGGCGGCAACATTACGATAAACGGCGGTATGGTTACTGCCACCGGGGGAACAGGCGGAGCCGGCATCGGTGGCGGGAATTGCAGCGCCGGAGGTGACGGCGCCGGAGGCAATATTATTATCAATGGTGGATCCATCAACGCCAAAGGCGGATTATGGGCAGCGGGCATTGGTGGAGGTACATCGGGAAAAGGTGGAACCATAAAGATTAATGGTGGTGACATCAAAGCAACTGGCGGTGAGAACAGTGCAGGAATAGGTGGTGGCGATGGAGATACCGGAACTTCCGCCGGAGATATTTTCATAAGCGGTGGTACGATAACGGCTACAGGAGGACTGAGAGGAGCTGGCATCGGTAGTGGATATCAAAATACTGAAGGCGGTAAAATTATCATAAGCGGCGGTACGGTCACAGCTATAGGTGGTGATAAATCAAAAGGTATCGGTTTTTCCAATAATAGT
>JAEDDO010000055.1 GCA_016298055.1 Frisingicoccus sp. | reverse complement strand
TTTATGGTTACCTTTGCCCAGGATGCGGATATCGTCAATCTCCACAACTGGTCGCGGGGAAGTTTTTCGGGCATGTCCTGGAGCAATGTCTGTGTGATGACGGTCGTTGTGCTGGCTGCATCTTTTGCTGTTTTTATGCTGTCCAAACCGATCGGTGCCTATCAGCTGGGTGAAAATTATGCGGAAAACATGGGGGTAAATGTCCGTTGCCTTCGCATATTGCTTATTCTTTTATCAAGTGTTTTATCCGGATGCGTCGTCGCTTATGCAGGGCCGATTTCTTTTGTCGGCATAGCGGTTCCCCATCTGATGAAGGCTTATATGGGGACGGCAAAGCCCATCTGGATGATTCCGGCCAGCTTTTTGGGCGGCAGTGCATTTTGTCTGGCCTGTGATCTGATCGCACGCATGGCATTTGCACCGACGGAACTGAGTATCAGCACTGTGACGGCAATTTTTGGGGCGCCGGTCGTCCTTTGGGTCATGCAGAACCGAAGAAGAGGGAAAGGATAATATGGATAGTTATTATTTTTATACGAAGCGTCTTTGTGTAGGATATAAGGAAAAGGCCGTCATAAAAGATATTGAAATTTCTTTGCCAAAGGGTGAGATTTTAACTCTGATCGGGCCGAACGGAGCAGGAAAATCGACCGTGCTCAAAAGTATTGCGGGACAGCTTAAAACTTTGGACGGTGTCATTTATCTTGGGAAAACAGCATTGACCGATATGAAAGCGGATGAGAGGGCAAAGAAAATGTCTGTGGTGCTTACTGAAAAGATAAAAACAGAAATGATGACCTGCGAGGAAGTGGTGGCGACAGGGCGCTATCCCTATACAGGGCGGTTCGGAATTTTGTCAGAGGAGGATAAACGGGTGGTGGAGGAAGCCATCGGACTTATTCATATCGAAGATATCCGGGAAAAAGATTTTGCGAAGATCAGTGACGGACAAAAACAGAGGGTCATGCTTGCGAGGGCCATGTGCCAGGAACCGGAGATACTGATCCTTGATGAGCCGACCTCCTATCTGGATGTCAAATATAAGCTGGAGTTTTTATCCCTCTTGCAGGAAATGCGGAGGAAGAAGGAACTCACGGTGATCATGTCACTGCACGAACTTGAGCTGGCAGAGCGGGTTTCAGACAAGATTCTCTGCTTAAAAGGTGAATACACGGAAAAATACGGTACTCCGGGTGAAGTTTTTACAGAAGGGTACATAAAGCGATTATTCGATATGACAAAAGGCAGTTTTGACGAGGAAAACGGAAATATGGAATTAGAGCCGGTAAAAGGTGTACCGGAGATTTTTGTTATTGCGGGAGGCGGTACCGGCAGACCTGTTTTTCGGAGGCTGCAAAGAGAGGGGAAAGCTTTTGCGGCAGGCATACTCTATGAGAATGATCTGGATTTTCCTCCGGCAAAGGCTCTGGCGGTAAATGTTATAGGGGCAAAGGCTTTTGAACCGATGGCTGTAGATCTGGCAGAGCAGGCAAAGCAGATCATCGATCAATGCGGCCGTGTGATCTGTACCCGAAAAAATTTTGGCAGTTTTGAAATGCTGAATAAGGAACTGCTCGATTATGCGATGAAAACAAATAAAAGGATTGAAATATACGAAATACAGAAAGGCATGAAGTGATATGTCAAAAGTGATCATGATTCAGGGCACAATGTCAAATGCGGGAAAAAGTCTGTTAACGGCGGGATTGTGCAGGATAATGAAACAGGACGGATATCGGGTGGCCCCTTTTAAGTCTCAGAATATGGCGCTGAATTCTTTTATTACGAAGGAAGGCCTTGAGATGGGAAGAGCCCAGGTGATGCAGGCGGAAGCTGCGGGGATACAGCCGATGGTGTGTATGAATCCCATTTTACTGAAACCGACCAGCCATACCGGCTCTCAGGTCATTGTCAATGGCGAAGTGGTCGGAAATATGGGGGCCAGAGATTATTTTAAGTATAAGACACAGTTGATTCCGGAGATTAAAAAAGCCTTCCGGGAACTGGAAAAGATAGCGGATATCATTGTCATTGAAGGGGCGGGAAGCCCGGCGGAGATCAATCTTCGGGAAAATGATATTGTCAACATGGGCATGGCGGAAATTGCGGATGCGCCGGTGCTTCTGGTGGGCGATATCGACAGGGGCGGCGTATTTGCACAGCTTCTTGGAACGCTGATGCTTCTTGGCGAAGAGGAAAAATCCAGAGTTAAAGGGCTGATTATCAACAAATTCCGGGGAGATAAAACTATACTTGATCCGGGGATTGAAATGCTTGAAGAGAGAGGCGGTGTTCCGGTGGTCGGTGTCATCCCGTATATGGAACTGGCACTGGAAGATGAGGACAGTCTGACGGAACGTTTTAGTGAGACGCGGATCGGTAAGATTGATATGGCGGTCATACGCTATCCCAGAATTTCCAATTTTACGGATTTTAATGTGTTTGAACAGTTGTCGGAGGTGTCTGTGCGGTACGTGACTTCCGCTTCCGAACTTGGACATCCGGATGTGATTTTTTTGCCGGGAAGTAAAAATACGATTCAGGATTTGAAATGGATGCGCCAGAACGGGCTTGAGGCGGCAGTCAAAAAGCTTTCGGAGACGATTCCGGTCTTTGGGATCTGCGGCGGCTATCAGATGCTCGGCAAAGAAATTTCAGACCCGGAGGGCGTGGAAGAAGGCGGAAAGATTCGGGGAATGGAACTTCTCGATGTGATGACCGAGCTTAAAAGGGAGAAAACAAGATGTCAGACGGAAGGAAAAATCAATAAAGTTGGGGGCATCTTTTCGGAACTTTCCGGAATGGATTACAGCGGTTATGAAATTCATATGGGCTGTACGACAAAAGAGGGAGAAACACCTTCGGTCCTTATTGGCGGAGATGAGGGAAATGTTTACGGTTCCTATGTTCACGGCATTTTTGACAGAGGACATATTGCATCCGCGATCATAAAAGCTCTGGCGGATAAAAAGGGACTTACTATTGACAAGGGTGTATTTGAGGATTATAAAAATTTTAAAGAGAGACAATATGATCAACTGGCGGATACATTGAGGGCTTATCTGAATATGGAGGACATTTATGGAATGCTTAATGATGCGCATCTTAAGTAAAGCGATGTTAAAATATCATATGATCGGATTTGCAGCCGGATTTTTTCTGGATATGCTTTTTGGCGATCCCTACTGGCTTCCCCATCCGATCCGCCTTATCGGCAGTCTGATATCGAAACTGGAAGGATGGCTTCTTAAAGGTGAGCGGGATAAAAGAGGGGAGATTTTCAGAGGCATCGTCCTGGTTTTTATAGTAATTTCTTGCACAATGATTGGTTCAGGGATTATTCTTGGTGAGGCATACATGATTCATCCGGGAATCGGGATCACGGTGGAAGCGGTCATGACGTATCAGATTCTGGCAGCAAAATGTCTGAAAACGGAGAGCATGAAAGTCTATACATGTCTGAAAGAAAACGATCTTGTGAAAGCCCGGAGGGCGGTATCTATGATCGTTGGGAGAGACACGGCGGTTCTTGATGAGGAAGGTGTTGCGAAGGCGGCGATCGAGACGGTGGCAGAAAATACATCCGATGGAGTGATCGCGCCGATGCTCTATGCGGCGCTGGGCGGCCCGGTACTTGGGTTTGCATATAAAGCTGTAAATACGATGGATTCCATGGTTGGCTACAAAAACGATAAATATATGTATTTCGGAAGAGCCGCAGCCAAACTGGACGATGTGGTCAATTATATACCCTCCAGGATCAGTGCAGGTCTTATGATTTTATCGGCTTTTGTCGGAGGCGGTGCTTATTCGGGAAAAAGAGCATGGATGATCTACCGGCGGGACAGAAGAAAACATGCCAGTCCAAATTCAGCTCAGACAGAGTCAGTCTGTGCGGGAGCATTGGGCATACGTCTTGCGGGCAATGCCAGTTATTTCGGAAAAATAGTAGAGAAGCCCTATATCGGCGATCCTGTCCGAAAGGTATCCTTTGAAGATATTCGGCGGGCAAACGATTTGATGTACCGGACAGCTATTTTGTGTGAACTGTTGTGCCTCGGTTGTATGGGGTTAGGTATCGTATAAAAATAAAAGCGGCAGGTGAGAAAATGAAAGGAATTGAACATGTACTCCCGGAAGAAATTGAAAAAAGAAGTTTTGAGATAATTTCAGAGGAGCTCGAAAAAAAAGGTATTGTACTCCCGAAAGGGGAGGAAATGATCACGAAACGGGTGATCCATACAAGTGCGGATTTTGATTATGCAAAGACCCTTGTTTTTTCAGAGGGGGCTGTAGATATTGTGAAAGATCTGATCCGGAAGGGTGCGGATATTGTGACAGACACCAATATGGCCCTCTCCGGCATCAACAAAAAAGTTCTTGCTGGATTCGGCGGGGAGGCCCACTGCTTTATGGCGGATGAGGAGGTTGCAAGAATTGCAAAACAGCGGGGAACGACCCGGGCCGCTGTTTGTATGGAGAAAGCATCCGAAATCCCTAAACCTGTCATTTTTGCGGTTGGAAATGCGCCGACGGCACTGATTCAGCTTTATGAGATGTATCAGAACAGAGGATGGAAACCGGCCTTCGTCATTGGTGTTCCTGTAGGCTTTGTCAATGTGGAGGCGGCAAAAGAGATGATCATGGAAACGGATATCCCTTATATTATTAATGTGGGCAGAAAGGGCGGAAGCAATGTGGCCGCAGCGATCTGCAATGCACTTTTATATGAATTGAGAAAGGAATAAAGGGATGCGGTACGGTTTTACGACAGGCAGCTGTGCGGCTGCCGCGGCGAAGGCGGCGGCCTATATGCTTTTGAGCGGGACAGAAAAACAGGAGATCACCATTGAGACACCGAAAGGGATAAATTATCATGCCTGTCTGACGGATATCCAAAGAGAAGAATTATGGGTAAAATGTGGGGTCATTAAAGATGGCGGAGATGACCCGGATATTACGACAGGAGCCCATATTTTTGCAAAGGTTTCCTATGGAAAAAAGGGAGATCAGGGAATAGAGATTGACGGCGGTATCGGTGTGGGGCGCGTCACAAAGCCCGGGCTGGATCAGCCGGTTGGAAATGCGGCCATCAATCATGTTCCGCGGGAGATGATTGTCCGAGAAGTCGGAGAGGTCTGTCGTTTTTTTGATTATACCGGTCAGCTGAAAATAGAGATTTCCGTTCCCGAGGGAGAAAGACTGGCAGAGCAGACCTTTAATCCGAGACTAGGAATTACAGGCGGTATTTCCATTCTCGGAACAAGCGGTATTGTAGAACCGATGAGCAGTCAGGCTCTTATAGATACGATCCGCATAGAGCTTAATCAGAGAAGGGCAGAGGGACATGATTCGGTTATTATTTCTCCGGGAAATTACGGCATGGATTTCATGAAAAAGGCTTATCATTATGATCTGGATCAAAGCGTGAAATGCAGCAATTTTATCGGAGATACAATAGATATGGCTGCAGATATGGGATTTAAGCGGCTGCTTCTCGCAGGTCATATCGGAAAACTTGTGAAGGTGGCCGGAGGTATTATGAATACCCATTCAAGAGAAGCGGACTGCCGCATGGAATTGCTTGCCGCCTTTTCATTTCGTGCCGGTGTGGAGCCGCATTATATTCATAAACTATTTGAATGTGTGACAACAGAGGAGGCTGTTTGGATATTAAAAAAGAGCGAAAAGTTTGATCTGGTCATGAAAAGTATTGTGGAACGTATATGTTACTATATGGAAAAACGTTCGAAAGGGAAGCTTAATGTGGATTGTATTATTTACACAAATGAGCTGGGAGAATTAGCAAAAAGCGAGGGGGCGGAGAAATGGTTTATTTTGTAGGCGCGGGGACAGGTGCTCCGGATCTTATTACTGTCCGGGGAATGAAACTGTTAAATCAGGCGGATGTTGTTATTTATGCGGGATCGTTAGTCAATCCAGAATTATTGGCGTATACAAAAAAAGAGTGCGAGATCTATGACAGTGCAAGGCTTACGCTGGAAGAAGTACTGGATATTATGAAAAAGGCAGAGGAAGAAGGAAAAATGACCGTACGGCTCCATACCGGCGATCCGAGTGTTTACGGTGCGGTGAGAGAGCAGATGGATGCCCTTGACGCCATGGATATAAAATACGAAAGCTGTCCGGGCGTCAGTGCCTGTTTCGGTGCGGCGGCTTCCTTGAATCTGGAGTATACACTTCCGGGAATTTCTCAGTCACTGATCATCACTCGAATGGAGGGACGGACAAAGGTTCCGGAAAAGGAAAGTATCGAGAGTTTTGCGGCACATCAGGCATCCATGGCCATTTATCTGAGTGCTGGTATGCTTGAGGAATTGAGTAAAAAACTGATCGCGGGCGGATATTCTCCGGATACACCGGCAGCCATTGTCTATAAAGCAACCTGGCCGGATGAGAAAGCCTTTACATGTACAGTGTCAACTTTGTATGAGACGGCCCACGCCCATGGCATTACAAAAACAGCACTTGTTCTTGTCGGGGATGTGATCACTCATCAGAATTATAAAAAATCAAGACTTTATGCGGCTGATTTTTCTACAGAATTCCGACAGGCAAAGGAAAAAGAACAATGAAAATAAGTATTATAAGTTTTACAGAAAATGGTGCGAAGCTTTCCGAAATGATTTCCGAAAAACTGGGAGAGCAGGAAACAGAACTTTTCACAAAATGCACCTATTTTTCGGGTATCGGTGAAAGCGTTCGGAAGATCGATGTGCCTGTTGTCTGCTGGGCGGGAGAACAGATGGCAAAGGGAAATGGGTTGATCTTTATCGGGGCCTGCGGCATCGCTGTGCGGGCGATTGCTCCCCATATTGTCAGTAAGCTTTCAGACAGTCCGGTCATCGTCATAGATGAAAAGGGCGATTATGTCATACCGATTTTATCCGGACATATCGGCGGAGCAAATGAACTGGCTTGCCGCATTGCCGAGTGTATCGGGGCAGTGCCTGTCATCACAACGGCGACAGATATACGGAAAAAGTTTGCGGTCGATCTTTTTGCAAAAAAGAACGGACTTTTTATTGAGAATAAAGAGGGTATTGCAAAAATATCAGCGAAGGTTCTGGCGGGAGAAAAAATCCGTCTGTCGGTGGAGGCGGGACATATGGATACAGAAGAGGGATTGCCGGAAAATTTTTCCCGGATTTCCTATCCGCCAAATGAAAAAGCGGATATTCTCATAACATCCGGGGAGGGGCAGTTTGAAGCGGCACTTACATTAAGGCCGAAAGAATATATCATCGGCGCGGGATGCAAAAAGGGGAAAGATCCGGAGATGTTTTCCGCCTTTATCCGAAACAATCTTGTAAAGGCGGGAATCCGAGAAGATCAGATCTATGCCCTTGCATCCATTGATGTGAAAGAGAATGAACCGGCAATGGTCGAATGGAGTCAAAAAAGAAAGATTCCTTTTTTAACATACAGCAGTGAAGAACTTTTATCCGCGGAGGGAGATTTTTCGGAATCGGATTTTGTAAAAAGTCAGGTCGGCGTGGGAAATGTGTGCGAACGGTCCGCAATGAAGGCGGCCGGACCGGGCGGTGAGCTGATCTTTAAAAAATACGCGGAAGACGGAATGACAATTGGAATTGCAAAACGAAGGTGGCGAGTAAGATTTGATGAAACATAAAATTTATGTGGTCGGTATAGGACCGGGAAGAGAGGATATGATGACAGGGGCGGCTTTAGAAGCTCTGGAACAGTCGGATGTGATTGTAGGGTACCATGTCTATCTCGACCTTCTTGGGGAAAAATTTCGAAAAAAAGAGCGGATCTCAACGCCGATGCGTCAGGAAAAAGAGCGGTGTATCCGGTGCTTTGAGGAGGCAAAAAAAGGCAAACAGGTGGCCATGATATGCAGCGGTGATGCGGGAATTTACGGGATGGCATCTTTGATGTATGAGATCGGTAAAGATTATCCGGAGACAGAACTTGAGGTCATTGCCGGTATCACTGCGGCGAGCAGCGGCGCCGCCCTCCTGGGGGCACCCCTGAATCATGATTTTTGTGTGATCAGTCTGAGCGATCTTCTGACGCCCTGGGAAAAGATTGAAAAACGGCTTCGGGCGGCGGCAGAGGGAGATTTTGCCATGGCAATTTATAATCCGTCCAGCCGAAAGCGAAAAGATTATTTAAAGAGAGCCTGTGATATTCTTCTTGATATCATTGAGGAAGACAGACCTTGCGGATATGTGGAAAATATCGGACGTGAGGGAACAAAAGTAGTAACCTGTACACTGAAAGAATTGAGAAACTGTGAGACAAACATGTTTACAACCGTGTTTATAGGAAATTCAGGCTCAGAAATCATAAACGGAAAGCTGATTACAAAGCGAGGGTATCAAATTGAGAGAAATACTGATATTTGCAGGGACAACTGAAGGAAGGAAATTATCTGAGGTGCTGTGTGATTCCGGAATCCATCACAGGATATGTGTGGCGACCGAATATGGTGAAATCCTTTTAAAACATCATCCCTGCAGGAAGATCCATCGGGGACGCATGGAGCCGGAAGAAATGCGGGATTTTATTGTAAAGGGCAGTTTTGCGGCTGTCGTTGACGGGACCCATCCTTATGCGGAGATTGTGACGAAAAACATTCAGGCAGCCGTGGAGGGGACCGGCATACCTTACATGCGGCTTCTTCGGCAGAATGATACCGAAGGGGAAGATATAAATCGGAAATATTTTGAGTCGGCAAGTCTGTGTGCCAAAGCTTTAGAGCAGGTGGAGGGAAATATTCTTCTTACAACAGGTACTAAAGATTTGGAAAAATTTTGTTCTTCCGACGGTGTAAAAAAACGTCTTTATGTCCGGATTCTTCCCGGTGCGGAAAGTCTTTCCCTTTGTACGTCACAGGGAATTGAAGGAAAACAGATCATTGCCATGCAGGGACCTTTTTCAGAAGAGATGAATCTGGCTCTGATCCGTCAGTTTCAGATTGGCTGTCTGGTTACAAAAGAGAGCGGAAATGCGGGAGGATACAGAGAAAAACTGGAGGCGGCCAAAAAGGCCGGTATTGAGGTTTTTGTGATTAAACGAAAAGAAGAAGAGGGCTATTCCTTTGCCCAGATCTGTGATCAGCTTGAACAGATTTGTCATACGAAGATTTGCCGAAAAGGCCCTATGGATATTGTCCTTGCGGGGATCGGAATGGGAAACGCTCGTAATATGACGCTGGAAGTTTATGAAGCCATAAAAGGTGCGGATATTCTTCTCGGAGCGGAGCGGATGATTGCTCCCTACAGCCCGCATATCGAAAAAAGGCCTTATTATCTTGCAAAGCAGATTATTCCCTATCTTAAGGAGATTCAGGAGAAGAATGTGTTTTTTGAAGAACGGAAGGTTGTCATACTTTTTTCAGGAGACAGCGGATTTTACAGTGGATGTAAGGATGTCTTTCAGGCTTTGGAAAAAGAGATCCGCATGAAAAATATACAAGGGTCGGTGCGCATTTTACCGGGGATTTCTTCGGTGGCCTGCCTGGCCTCCCGCATCGGAGAAAGTTATGAGGATGCGGGGGTTTTCAGTATCCATGGGAAAGATGTGTATAATCTTGCGGAAAAGATCCGATGCCGGGAAAAGACATTTTTGCTTATGTCGGGAGTGAAGGATGTCCATAAGCTTGGCACGTTGCTTCTTGAGTCGGGACTTTCCCGGTGTGAGGTGAGTGTCGGGTATCAGCTTTCCTATGAGGAAGAAAAAATCATCCGATTGACGCCGGAAGAATGTCCGGAGCTGGATGGGGAAGGCCTGTATACCTGCTTTATAAAAAATCCGGAAGTGTCTCCGAAAAGGTTTACGCACGGAAAAGCGGACGACGATTTTATCCGGGGCAAAGTGCCGATGACAAAGGAAGAAGTGAGAGACGTCAGCATCTGCAAACTTGGATTATATAAAGGGGCTGTTGTCTATGATATCGGAAGCGGTACAGGTTCCATCGCTATGGAGATTGCAGGCCTGTCGGATAATATTTTTGTTTATGCGATTGAGCGAAAACCGGAGGCGATTTCTCTGATTAAAAGCAATAAGGAGAAATTTCATCTTCAGAATATACAGATTGTTGAGGCAGAGGCACCGGAAAAGATGGATGAACTTTTGCCGGCGACCCATGCATTTATCGGTGGCAGCGGCGGACATCTCAAAGAAATTTTATCGGAACTTTACAATATCAATCCGAATATGCGTATCGTCATCAACGCGATCAGTCTGGAGACGATCGCTGAGATAAAAAATTGTCTGGAAAATTTTAAGATCCGGGAAGAGGAGATGATCCAGATGCAGGTCAGCCGGAGCAAAAAAGCCGGAGGGTATCATCTGATGCGGGCAGAAAATCCGGTATGGATATGTTCCTTCCGCTTTTTTGAAGAATGAGGAAAGAGAAAATGAGATTAAAACGTGTAATGATCGGGGCACCAAAAAGCGGCAGCGGAAAAACGCTGGTTACCTGTGCCCTGCTGCAGGCATTGAAAAATCAGGGGAAGAAGGTCATCTCCTATAAATGCGGGCCGGATTATATTGATCCTATGTTCCATGAAACCGTGCTTCAGATTCCCTCTAAAAATCTGGATACATTTTTTTCCGCAGAAGAAGATGTAAAGCGATTGTTTCTGGAGGGAAGAACAGAGGATGACGTTGCTGTGATCGAAGGTGTCATGGGCCTGTTTGACGGTCTTGGCGGTATACGCGAGGAAGGTTCCTCCTATCATCTGGCAAAAGTCACCAAAACACCGATTATACTGGTCGTGGACGCAAAGGGGATGGGGAGATCCCTTCTTGCTTTGATTTCCGGTTTTTTAAATTATGATACGGAACATCTGATCAAGGGTGTCATTTTGAACAGAATGTCAAAGTCCTATTACCATATCATGAAACCCCTTATTGAAGAAGAATTAAAGATAAAAGTTGTCGGTTATTTTCCGGAGCAAAAAGAAAATTCTGTCGGCAGCAGACATCTGGGGCTTGTCATGCCTGAAGAGATTTCCGATATAAGGAAGAAACTTGAAAAGCTTTCGGAAACCTTTGAAAGGACCGTCTCTCTTGAACAGATTGAAGAAATCGGAGCCCATGCCGAAAATCTGTCCTATGATTCAAAGGATCTACCTGACATGTCAAGGGAGACGAAGGAGAACAAACCGGTCATCGGTGTGGCAAAAGATGAAGCTTTTTGTTTTTATTACAGAGATAATCTTAAATTACTTGAAAGCTTCGGCGCCCGAATGGTTTTCTTTTCGCCGCTTCATGATAAAGAGATTCCAAAGGAATGTGATGGATTGTTATTCGGGGGAGGCTATCCGGAATTGTATGCTAAAAAACTCAGTGACAATAGAAGGATGCGGGCGTCTGTAAAAAGGGCAGCTGCCGGAGGCATGCCGATCGTTGCCGAGTGCGGCGGTTTTATGTATCTGCATTCATCGCTTATTGATCCTGAGGGCGTCGCATATCCGATGGCGGATGTGGTCGAAGGCGAATGCTTTTATACGGGAAAACTTGTCCGTTTTGGTTATGTGGAGCTCCGGGAAAAGAAAAGTAATTTTCTTTCCGCAAATGCGAAGATCAAGGGTCATGAATTTCACTATTACGACAGCACACAAAACGGGATGGACTGTATCGGCAGAAAACCGGTATCCGGTCAGGAATATGCCTGTATCCTTGCAAAAGGAAATCAGTGGCTTGGATTTCCGCATCTTTATTATCCGTCAAATCCCGGATTTGCAAAAGCCTTTGTAGATAAGGTCAGAAAATATAAGAAGCGATAGAAAGTGAATTTGTTTATGGAAAATTCTTATAAATTTTTTGAAAACAGGGACTGCAAATATTTTCCCTGCCACAAAGGATTAGAGGAACTGAATTGTCTGTTTTGTTATTGTCCCATGTATTTTAAGGAGAAGTGTCTCGGAAATCCCAAATACAGTGAAAAAGGGGGACGATCTATAAAGGTATGCACAGACTGTACATTTCCCCATCGTCCGGAGAATTATGACAAAATTATACAGTTTTTAAAACAGGTATAGTACTTGAAAACAAACTTATGTTCTGATATAATGTAAAAAACAAACATATGTACGAAAAGAGGCATCAGAACATGAAGGATAGGATAAGGACATACTTGTGTATTGATTTAAAATCTTTTTATGCTTCGGTAGAGTGCGTGGAGCGTGGACTGGATCCGATGAAGAGCCGCCTGGTCGTTGCGGATCCTGAGCGGACCAGCAAGACGATTTGTCTGGCGGTATCTCCGGCGATGAAAGCACTGGGAATTCCGGGACGATGCCGGGTATTTGAGATTCCTGAGAATGTGGAATATATTATGGCACCACCGAGAATGCAGCTCTATATCGACTATTCGGCAGAAATATACAGTATTTATCTGAAGTATATTTCGAAAGAGGACATTCATGTCTATTCCATCGATGAAGTTTTTATGGATGTGACGGATTATCTGGAGATGTACCACATGTCCGGACAGGAACTTGGCATACAGATTATGAAAGATATTCTGAAGACGACAGGCATTACAGCCTCATGCGGTATCGGGACGAATCTGTATCTTGCCAAGATTGCTATGGATATTCTTGCAAAGCATGGGAAAGAACACATCGCTGTTCTGGATGAGGATCGTTATCGCAAGATTTTGTGGCGTTACCGGCCGATGACAGATTTCTGGAGGATCGGCCGGGGAATTGCCGGACGTCTGGAACGGGCAGGGATGCTTACGATGGAAGATGTGGCGATGGCGGATCCGGCTTTATTATACCGGATGTTTGGCGTGGATGCGGAACTGCTGATCGATCATGCCTGGGGCAG
>JAEDDO010000054.1 GCA_016298055.1 Frisingicoccus sp. | reverse complement strand
ATGTGTACATATAATGACGGGCGAAAAATCAAAGTGGAAGCGGGCGATATTTTTAATTGTGAGACAGAGGATCGTGTTGAGCTGGAAGGAAACGCCGGAATATTTAATATGATTATGGGAAATGGCGTCCGGGGATTTATCCGTACCTTTCATTTAAAGGGAAAGAAGATGATGAGAATCGGTGAAGGTGTAGGGGAAAGCTATATTGCATTTATCGGATTAAATGGAACATTTACTTTGGAATATGAGGGAGAAAAATTTCATTGTGAAAAGGACAGTGCCGTCATTGTGTATGCAGGGAAGAAAGAATTTGGCAGTGTGGTACTTACAGCGGATGCCGGAGATGTGTCGGTTGCCGCTGCCAGTGGGGTGCAGCTTCTGAAACATGATTTTGGAAAGTTTATAGGTGTGCGATTTCTTGAACGGAGTGAAGGTTATTGTAAAGCAAGGCTTGATATACGGCCGGAGCATATGAATCCTATAGGAACTGTTCACGGGGGATGCTTGTTTACACTTGCGGATGCTGTATGCGGTATGGCTGCATCATCAACGGGCGGTGTTTCTACAACTGTGGACAGTCATATTCAGTTTTTAAATGCATCCTTCAGGCCCCAATATTTGATCGCAGAATCTTTTCCCAAAAAGATCGGTCGTAAGATCCGGAGCTTTTGCGTGGAGATAAAAGACGATCAGGATAAGCTCATTGCAACCGTTGATTTTATTTTTTACAGTCTTCAGGATTAGGTTCCGTTTGTTGATAATGAAAAACGGTTGTGGTACAATGAAGTTGACTTGAAAAAGAAACATCAATGGAGGTTCGATAATGGATAGATTTAATTATGTAATAACTACAGATACCTGTTGTGATTTGCCAAAAGATTATCTTAAAGAAAAAGAGATTGAAGAAGTGTCTCTTTATTATAATATGAATGGGTCGGTTTATGGCAACGATCAGGAGATGGATATAAAAGAATTTTATGACAGAATGCGCGGTGGTGAAATGCCTACAACAATGGCTGCCAATCCGGAAGAACTGGAAGAAATGTTCGAGAAATATTTAAGCGCAGGAAAAAGTGTACTGCATCTGGCATTCTCATCGGAACTCAGCAGCAGCTGCGGCAATGCTATGGTTGCAGCAAGAGAACTGAATGAGAAATATACAGATAATAAAGTGATCGTTATTGATACATTGGCAGCATCTTTGGGTCAGGGACTTATGGTTTATAAGGCTGAAGAGCTTCGTCAAAATGGAAAAACGATTGATGAGACAGCGACGTGGCTGGAAGAAAATAAACTGCATTTCTGTCATCAGTTCACCGTAGATGATCTGAATCATTTATATAGAGGCGGCCGTGTTTCAAAATTGACAGCAGTGGCCGGAACAATCATCCAGATCAAACCGATTCTTCATGTAAGCGATGAAGGAAAATTAGTTCCAATCGGTAAGGCGAGAGGACGGAAAAAATCTCTTACGGCTCTGGTGGATAATATGCAGAGGACTATGGGAAGCTACCGTGATAAGAATGATATTGTCTTTATCAGTCACGGGGATGCACTGGAGGATGCAGAATATGTGGCGAATCTTGTGAAAGAACGTTTCGGTATAGAAAAATTTTTGATTAATCCGGTAAGTCCTACAATCGGTGCGCATTCAGGACCAGGAACAATCGCCCTTTTTTATATGGGTGAAAAAAGATAAATTGAAATTAAAAGAGGATTTTTCGTGTGAATGAAAAATCCTCTTTTTAGGTAAGAAATTTGAATCAGTCTAATCCTCTGAGAAAAATATGTGGGATATATTCCTGCATAAGAGCACGGATAGCCATAAGTTCATTTTTTGAATAACTTGAGAAGACAGGCATAATAATATCCTCTGAAGGGACATAAGATTGAAGATAATAGGCATTGGCCCCCTCAAGCCAACGGGCAATGCTGTACATATCGTCAATGGAATGGAGTTCCTTTACAACTGTTGTTCGAAATTCATAGTCAAGTCCACTGTCACGAATCAAATCTACAGACAGTTTAATTCGCGTGAGATCCAGATCCGGGCAGCCGGAAGTTTTTGCATATTTTTCCTGAGAGTTTTTAATGTCCATAGCTACATAATCCACCAGCTCCTCTTTGAACAAATGGTCAAGCTGCATTGGATCATAGCCGTTCGTGTCTAATTTGACAAGATATCCCATATTTTTTATATCATAAAGCAAGTCTCTTAAATCCGGGTGGAAAGTTGGTTCTCCGCCGGTGATGCATATACCATCCAGGATGCCTTTGCGTTTTTCAAGGAAAGCATACACTTCTTCCAGAGGGATGTCTGGAAGGGAGTCTGCTTTTGTGACAAGAGAGCCATTATGACAAAAGGGACATTTAAACTGACAGCCTCCAACAAAGAGGGTGGCAGCAATATGACCGGGATAGTCCAGTAATGTTGTTTTAGCAAGTCCTTTGATTTCCATACGTATACCTCTTTTAAATGACAGTCATTTGATTATTCTTTTTTATTTTAGCATAAAACATAGTGAGGGACAATGAAATTAAAATTGAATTCTTTAAAAAAGTGTAGTAATATACTCACTAAGCAATTTTATAGGATGGAGGATAAAGGTATGGATCGTTTTATTATCCATAATCTGTTTGGCATTGAAGGTTTTAACATTGCCTGGTATGGTGTGATTATTGGATTCGGTATGATACTGGCTACTTCTGTGGCTGCCTGGCGTGCTAAGAAAGCCGGATATAAGACGGATGTTATTATCGATTTTGTTTTGTTTGCAATTCCGATTGCAATCATTTGTGCGCGCATTTATTATGTTATATTTGAATGGGATTACTACAGTCAGGATTTAATGAGCGTTTTTGCTATTCGTGAAGGCGGACTGGCTATCTATGGCGGAGTGATCGGCGGTATAGCGACAGCTATTGGATTCTGTAAGGTTCATAAATTTCCGATACTTAAACTTATGGATTTGGCAATGCCGAGTCTTTTGCTCGGGCAGATTATCGGACGCTGGGGAAATTTTGTAAATCAGGAAGCCTACGGCAATCTGATTACAAACCCGGATCTTCAGTTTTTTCCTTACGGTGTGTATGTTGATGATTTGCAGGAATGGCATCAGGCAACCTTTTTTTATGAAAGTTTCGCTAATTTGATTTTATTTATTTTAATGATGCTGGTGGCACGTAAGGTATCAAAAGACGGATGGATGCTGGTAATGTATTTGACAGGATATGGTGCGATCCGTTTTGTGATCGAAGGTTTTCGTGCGGACAGTTTGTATCTTATGCCGGGCGTACGGGTTTCGCAGCTGTTATCAGCAGTTTTAATTGGTATTGGTATCGGAATCGGTTGGGGCATCCGTTCCGGAAGACTTCGTTCAGGAGAATACCATGGATCATATTTGTTGAATAATGATGAGAAAAGTGGAGAAGCACAATGACACAGGATGAAAAATACATGAAAGAGGCCATAAAGCAGGCTAAAAAGGCGGGGGCGATCGAGGAGGTACCTATCGGGTGCGTGATTGTCCATGAGAATAAAATAATTGCACGTGGGTATAATAAGCGTAATATCAAAAAAAATACACTGGCCCATGCAGAGATTATTGCAATGAATAAAGCGAGTAAGGTGATTGGTGACTGGCGTCTGGAAGAGTGCACGATGTATGTCACTCTGGAGCCGTGTCCGATGTGCGCCGGAGCGATCGTCCAGGCAAGAATACCGAGAGTTGTAATCGGATCAATGAATCCTAAAGCCGGTTGTGCAGGATCTGTACTCAATGTATTGCAGACGGAGGGTTTTAATCATCAGGTCGAGATCGAGACAGGTATTCTTGGCGAAGAGTGCTCTCAGATGCTCAGCAGTTTTTTCAGAGAACTGCGTGAATTGAAAAAAGCACGAAAAAAGCTGGAGGCTCAGTCCTTGACAGAAAAATAAAAACACGTTATACTGTCTCTTGCAACAATGTTATAACTTTTCCGTGCAGCCGGGGAGATAGCGGTGCCCTGCACCTGCAATCCGCTACAGCAGGGGTGATATCCTGGCTGAGGGTGTTTTCCTGTGGAGCTGCCCTGTATAAGTGGCGTTGAAGCCTGGGTCTTACGCAACAGAAACTCATGAACCGTGTCAGGTCAGGAATGGAGCAGCACTAAGTGAGACCTTTTGTGTGCCGTAAGGGTGCCTGGGCTGAGTTAACTGTACAGGTAACGTCTGTGGGGGACATTCGAAGCAGGATGCACGGATTTAAACATAATTAAAAACATTAGAAAAGTCCACGTGTATGCGAGGGCTTTTCTTGTTTTATGCGAAAAAGTTAAAAAGGTTTTCCGGCAGATATGATTTTTACAGGCATTTAACAGGGGATAGATATTGCATTTATCGAAGGTATCATTTATCATAAAGAAGTGAGTTTTTTTGACAGAACTTTGAGAATCGAGCTTAACAGAAAGGGAGAAAGAGCATGAGAAGAATAGGTATGTTAACGAGCGGCGGCGATTGTCAGGCATTAAATGCAACAATGCGGGGCGTTGCTAAGGTTCTCTATAATAAACTGGATGATGTGGAAATTTTGGGTTTTAAGGATGGTTATCGTGGATTAATGTACAATGACTATCGTGTTATGCGTCCGTCGGATTTTTCAGGTATACTTACTGTGGGGGGGACAATACTTGGTTCATCCCGACAGCCTTTTAAGAAAATGAGAGTTATTGAAGCGGATGGTCTTGATAAAGTAGCTGCCATGAAAAAGACCTACAGAGATCTCGGATTGGAATGTCTGGTTGTTCTCGGAGGAAACGGATCCCAGAAAACAGCAAATCTTTTAAGTCAGGAAGGCCTTAATGTTATATCACTTCCGAAGACGATTGATAATGACATATTTGGTACAGATATGACTTTTGGATTCCAAAGTGCTGTGGATATTGCAACAAATGCTATTGATTGTATTCATACGACAGCAGCAGCACATGGGAGGGTGTTTATTGTAGAAGTCATGGGACATAAGGTTGGATGGCTGACGTTGCATGCGGGTGTTGCAGGAGGTGCGGATATTATTCTCCTTCCTGAGATACCATATGATCTGGATTGTGTACTGGCTGCGATAGAACGACGACATAAAGAGGGAAAACGTTTTTCTATTCTTGCTGTCGCTGAAGGTGCAATGTCAAAAGAGGATGCACTTCTTGGCAAAAAAGAGTATAATAAAAAGAAATCTGAAAGTCCGTATCCTTCCGTTTCTTATGAATTGGGAGCAAGAATTGAGAAAGAAATCGGACGTGAAGTTCGAATCACTGTACCGGGACATACACAGCGAGGTGGAAGCCCGGATCCGTATGATCGTTTTATTTCGTCACGTCTCGGTGCAACAGCAGGGCGACTGGTGGTTGAACGTCAGTATGGTCGTATGGTAGCTTTTGACGGCTTTGATGTAGTAACGGTTCCGTTGAGTACAGTGGCAGGAAAATTAAAATATGTAGATCCAAAGTGTGCTGCGATTCGTGAGGCGAAGGATATGGGCATTTGCTTTGGAGATGAATAGAACAGGGAGTGGGAAGTATGTCCTATCAGGCACTTTATCGGAAGTGGAGACCGCAGTCTTTTGAAGATGTCAAGGGACAGGATCATATTGTTAAAACCTTAAAAAATCAGATACGTCTTGAACGTATTGGTCATGCCTATTTATTTTGTGGGACACGGGGAACAGGAAAAACATCGGTTGCAAAGATTTTTGCGAAAGCTGTAAATTGTATGCATCCTGTGGAGGGAAGCCCTTGCGGTGAATGTGCCATGTGTCGTGCCATACAAAATCAGGCATCAATGAATGTTATTGAAATCGATGCGGCATCAAACAACGGTGTGGACAATATTCGTGAGATTCGGGATGAAGTTGAATATTCTCCGACAGAAGGTCGATACAAGGTTTATATTATTGATGAAGTCCATATGCTTTCTATTGGTGCCTTCAATGCATTGCTTAAGACTTTGGAGGAACCACCCGAGTATGTTATTTTTATTCTGGCCACTACAGAGGCTCATAAAATACCGGTAACGATTTTGTCGCGATGTCAGAGATATGATTTTCGGCGCATTACGATCGATACGATTGTCGGCCGTTTAAAAGAGCTGGTGGATAAAGAAGCGCTGGATGTGGAGGAGAAAGCGCTCAGATATATTGCCAGAGCAGCTGACGGATCCATGCGTGATGCTCTCAGTCTTCTTGATCAGTGTGTTGCATTTTATCTGAATGAACGATTAACGTATGATCATGTACTTGATATTCTCGGAGCAGTAGATACAGCTGTTTTCAGTAAGTTACTGAGGTGCATTATGGCCCGGGATGTTGCAGGTGCTCTGAAGACTGTTGAGGAAGTTGTTATACAGGGAAGAGAATTGTCCCAGTTTGTTTCCGATTTTACCTGGTATCTGAGAAATCTTATGTTGGTCCAAAGTTCAGAACAGATGGAAGAAATATTGGATATGTCTTCAGAGAACCTTGCTGCACTAAAGGAAGAGGCAGGACAGATTAAGCAGTCTGTATTAATGCGCTATATCCGTATATTTTCTGAACTTACGGGGCAGATGCGTTATTCTACTCAGAAAAGAGTGTTGATTGAGCTGGCGGTTGTAAAATTATGTCGCCCTCAGATGGAGAATAATTATGAATCTATTTTGAATCGTTTGTCAATTCTCGAAGAAATGATGGAGAACGGGGCTGTAGTGAACCGTTCCCCGACCATGCAGGTGCAGGAAAATCAGGAAGAAGAGATAAGAGAGAGTCTGCCTCCGGCTCAGGCAAAGGATGTGGACCTTGTTGTTAGTCAATGGGGAAAGATTATAAGCAGTCTTAATGCAAGTACAATGATTATGCTTAAATCTGCTTTGGTAAGTGCAGGGCCTGATAATCAGATTATTCTTGGTTTTTATGAAGATATGCAAAAAAGCTACTTTGATCAGGAGGCTCATCGCGCAGCATTAGAAAAGGCAGTCAGTGAGCATATTGACAAACAAGTGAGAATTACTACGCGGCTTCTTGAAAACAGAAGATCGGAAGAGGGATTATTTATTAATCCGAATAAAATACATTTGGAGAATGTAGAATTTATTGATGAAGATCAATTTTAAGTTCTTCAGCGTAAATATAGATTTTTAAGGAGGAATATAAGATGGCAAAAAGAGGTGGATTTCCAGGAGGAATGCCGGGAAATATGAATAATTTAATGAAACAGGCACAGAAGATGCAAAGACAGATGGAGGAAGCAACAAAGGCTTTGGAAGAAACTGAAGCTGAGGCAACAGCCGGCGGCGGTGCAGTAACTGTTAAGGTTTCCGGTAAGAAAGAGGTTCTTTCAATAAAGATTGAGGAAGAAGTTGTCGATCCGGACGATATTGAAATGCTGGAAGATCTGATTGTTGCGGCGACGAATGAAGCTCTGCGTAAAATTGATGAAATTTCTCAGGCATCAATGGCGAAAGTGACCGGAGGCCTTGGTGGTTTTGGAGGTTTTGGATTTTAATGGGATATTATAGCAGTCAGATATCCCGTCTGATTGAAGAATTATCAAAACTTCCCGGTATAGGTCCAAAGTCAGCACAGCGCCTGGCATTTCATATTATAAACATGCCGAAAGAACAGGTCGGTGGGTTGGCATCGGCTATTGTAGAGGCACGGGAAAACATCCAGTACTGTAGCCAATGTTATAATCTTACAGACAGTGACGTGTGTCCGATCTGCCGGGATGAAAGGCGGAACAAGAAGATCATTATGGTTGTAGAGACGCCCAGAGATCTGGCGGCTTACGAAAAGACCGGGAAATATGAAGGGGTCTACCATGTGCTTCACGGAGCAATTTCACCGATGCTGGGCATCGGTCCGAATGAGATTCGCCTAAAAGAACTCATGCTCCGTCTCCAGGGAGATATAGATGAAGTAATTATTGCTACGAATTCTACGCTGGAGGGCGAAACCACGGCAATGTATATCAGTAAATTAATTAAACCAACCGGTATTAAAGTGAGCCGGATTGCAAGTGGTGTGCCTGTCGGAGGCGATCTGGAGTACATCGATGAAGTGACATTGCTTCGGGCCTTAGAGGGCAGAGTAGAGCTTTAATATGCCCTGACTGATACATCGACTGAAACAGGTCATTTGATCGGCAGCGGCGGCGGAAAAAATATCTTGAAATATACCGGAAATTTGAATATGTCCAATGGGAGGAAGTCTTTTTCCGACACCTCTTCCGGGGTGAAGAGGACCTTCTTTTAAAAGGATGTAGCCGGTGTGGCTTGAATTCCCGAGTGCAGCATCAATAGCTATGATAAAAGGCTTTTGATGCTGTTTTTTTATTTTTTTTATAGCAGCTTTAATATTTACGGCATGAACAGGTTCTTCCAGAGTTCCGTAAATATTTGTTTGGAGATATTTTGATAAAATAGTCCCGGTGACAGGTCCGAGGCAATCACCAATAACAGCCGGTGTACCGATACAGACAAAAATGACGGGACGATTTTGCGGACAATATTGATGAAGCCATCCGGAAAGATATCTGGCTATATGATCGGAAGCATCCGGATGCTCAGGATCGATCCAATACATGATTTATCACCTTCTTTTTTTATAAGCTTACCCTTTGTGCGGCGATTTATTCTTTTTGGCAAAAGGTTAAGTCGAATAGAGAAGAGAAATTATAATCGGAGGGCGACAACTTTCGCCAGATAAATTGGAGAAAGTATGATATTCTTTCTATGTTCCGAAGAATGATTCAGGGAAGGTGAGGTAATGGTTGAAGTTATGAGTCAGTCCACTAATCAGGAAAAACTGAAATTACCGAAGAATATCCGTCAAATTGGTTTACCGGAAGAAAAAAAGAAAATTTACGTAGAAGACTATGTGGTGACCTATATGAATCAATTGGCATCGGAATATGCAAATCGTCAGAATGCGGCTGTACTTCTTGGATTTTATGTGCGAAAAGATGATATGCGTTTAACATTTATTAATGGCGCGATAGGTATACCTTCGGCAAAAATCGGTGAAGATCAGATTACGTTTGACAGTGGTTTGTGGGAAGAGATTTACAATACGATTAAAAAATATTTCCATAATAGTGAAATTGTAGGATGGTTTCTTACGCGACCGGGAAAATCTCTGGGAATTAATGAAAAGATAACAAAAATCCATGTTGACCAGTTTCCGGGAAGAGAAAAAACGTTATTTTTAATGGATCCTCTTGATCATGAGGATGCCTTTTTTATTTATGAAAAAGGACAGCTTGTACGGCAAAGAGGATATTATATTTATTATGAGCGTAATGAAGATATGCAGAATTATATGGTAGAAAATCATAAAGGGACCGGAACAGAAGCGTTTCTTGAGGCATCTGATATCAGGAAGAGTAATAAAAAGTACAGTCAGTTCAAAGAAGAAAAACCGAAAAGAAAAGGAGTGCTTGGGGCATTTGCAGCAGCTCTGGCGATTGTTGCCGTCGGGATCACAGTAATGAACAGAGTCTATTTTCCTCAGAAAGCACGAATTGTGAATGGAAGGACAGGCGATGAGACGACGACGGTACAGGTGGTTGAAGGCTCTGCGCAGCCGGCTGAAAGTCAGAAAGAAGTGGTCGCTAATACGACTGAAGGATTCGAGTCAGAAGCGGGGGGAAAGCAGGACGATTCAGCTGCTTCGGAATATTCGGCCGCTGTGAGCGGAGGCACAGCTAAGCATTATACTGTACGTAAGGGGGATACGCTTGCCAATATTTCGCTAAGTCTTTACAGTACCCGGGATTATGTAGAAATAATTTGCGAAATGAATGATATAGAAGATCCGGATATTATTTATGAAGGGATGGTTCTTGAACTGCCCTAAAAAGTGAGTGCTATTTTTTGAAAAATGCGGTATACTATGAAAGATGTACCTTAAACAGTTTGAATTTAGATAAGAAAGTAGAATGCATATGGAAAAAATACGTGTTTATATGAGTAAATTAAAAAACATGGCAACGTACAGGTTGGGAAAATTAAAAACATTGGTGGGTGAGCATAAGAAGCGTGCAGCGATCATTTTAATTGTGAGTGCCATGCTTGTAAGTGGTGTACTTTGGCTTTTTTTGCGGACGTATCATGATTATTCGGTTGTTCTTTCGGTTGCAAGGAACAGTGATACGTCTGCAAAATATTATTTTCGTGATGATGGAATGATTTGTTACAGTAAGGATGGTATTTCCTTTACCAATAAAAAGCAGGAAGTTGTCTGGAATCAGGTTTTTGGAATGGCTTCGCCTAAAATGAGTACTTGCGGAGACTATATTTCGGTTGGTGATGTAGGCGCCAACAGTGTCTATGTATTTAATGGTAAAGGTCTGGAGGGTAAAATTGCTCTGGAAAAGCCGCTTCAGGATCTTAGGATCAGTAAGCAGGGGGTTCTTGCAGTCATTTTGTCGGATGGTGATGCCAATCAGATCAATTTGTATAATAAAGAGGGAGGAATTCTGGCCAGTATCAAAGCAACGATCGGGTCTACGGGTTATCCTCTGACATTGGCTTTGTCGGAAGATGGGACACGTTTGGTGATTAATTATATTGTTATTGATGGGGGAAAAGTACATTCAAGGATTGTTTTTTATAATTTTTCTGATAAGGAGACCAGCAGTGAACCGGTAGGCAATTTTGAATATGATCAGTTATTCCCGAAGATTGAGTTTGTTGAGAATAATACAGTGCTTGCTTGCGGCGAAAAGGGATTTAATACATATTATTTTAAAGATGTTGCAACGGAAAAAGTGAATCAGACCTTTGACAGTGAGATAAAGAGCGTTTTTGTGACTGATAACAGATTTGGAATTATTATGAAAAACGATCAGGAAGCCAAAGAGGGTGAGACCATTAAAAAATATGTAACATATATTTATAATTTTTCGGGAAGCAGAGTGTCTTCTTTCAGGTTTGATTTTGACTATAAACAGGTGGCTGTTTCTGATACAGAGATAATATTATATGATGATCAGGAATGTGTTGTATACACACATAGAGGCCATGAAAAATTTCAGTATATTTTTGATCACAGTATTGAAAATATATTTCCGTCAAATAAATCGGGAGAATATATATTATTTGATGCTCAGAACATACAGATAATTCGAGTGAAATAGAAAGAAGGTGGACAAACTTATGAATTATATATTTATGATAGCAATGGTTATTTTGCTTCTTTCAATCATTATTGGCGGAATCCGGGGGCTGGTAAAAACGTTTTTTGCAGCCTTTTCTGTAATCATTGCACTTTTTATTGCATCTCAGGTTGGACCTTATGTAGGTAAGGTTGTCCAGAAAACGCCAGTGTATACAGGTATTGTTTCACAGATTCAAAGTAAGCTGGATAAACAGACAGAGAATACTGCAGAAAAAGTGTCTGAACAGATTGAAACGATTCATGGGTATCCGATTCCGGAGTTTTTAAAGGATGCTTTGATTGAGAATAATAACAGCCAGATTTATGAGGCCCTGGGAATCAGCAGTTTTAATCAATATGTTGCTTCTTATATGGCGTGTCTGATCATTAATGCAGTTTCGTTTTTAATTATTTTTATTTTAGGCTTTATTATTATAAAAATTATAGAGATAAGCCTGGATCTTATCAGCAAGCTTCCGGTATTGAATGTGATGAATACCCTTGGTGGTGTCGTCTGCGGATTTGTGCATGGGATGATGATTCTTTGGATATTGGGGGTAATTATTACTGTATTTTCCTGGACAGAGTTGGGACAGTACATTGCTCTTCAGATTAATGAAAATTCAATTTTGAGATTTATTTATAGTCATAACTATCTTGTTTCAACATTGACAAATATGGGCAAGATGCTGTTTTAAGAAGAATGTGGTTTGTTATATGATTGACAAACCACATTTTTTCAGGTAAAACAATTATTCAGAGCCTGAAAGAATACGGGAATAGATAATATTTTGACGAGAATAAAGAATGGGGAGATGTTCTATGAGTTATCAGGAAATTAATTCTAAAATTATCGATTCATGGTGTGATGCTGGTTGGCAATGGGGAAAGCCAATTACTCATGAGGATTACGAAAAGGCTTTAAATGGTGAGTGGAATGTATATCTTACACCAACAAAATATGTTCCTAAAGCGTGGTTCGGAGATTTAAAAAGCAAGAAGATTTTGGGATTGGCCAGCGGCGGAGGTCAACAAATACCAATTTTTACGGCATTGGGGGCAAAATGTACTGTGTTGGATTATTCAGATTCCCAATGTAATAGCGAGAGAATGGTAGCAAAAAGAGAAGGCTATGATGTTGAAGTGGTTCAGGGAGATATGACAAAAAGACTGCCCTTTGAGGATGAAACCTTTGATTTGATTTTTCATCCGGTGTCAAATTCCTATGTTGAAGAAGTCAAACCTATATTTCAGGAATGTTATCGTGTATTGAAAAAGGGTGGAATTCTTTTGTGTGGCCTGGATAATGGAATGAATTATATTTTTGATGAAACCGAGACGTTTATTAAATATAAATTGCCTTTTAATCCTCTGAGGGACTCAGAAATCTATGAAGATTCCATTCGGAATGACTGGGGAATTCAGTTTTCGCATACTCTTGAGGAACAGATTGGCGGACAGTTAGAAGCCGGATTTATATTGACAGATTTATATGAAGATACCAATGGTGAAGGGAAATTGCATGAGTTTAATGTTCCTACTTTTTTTGCAACGCGTGCAGTCAAATAAGGAAAGAAGAATAAATCACGAATAAGCATGAATTAAGCTTATTGTTTAAGAGAATTTATCCGGGAAGGAAAAACAATAATTAAAAAAATAAAAAAACTAAAAAAACTGTTGACACGTGTCGAAAACCATGATATTATAACAAAGCTTTCGCGTGAGCGAAACAAAAAACAACTAAAAAGTTATTGACAGATGTTGTGAAATGTGATAATCTATCATAGCTGTCGCAAGAAAAAAGACGATAGAAACAACGAA